>NZ_JAUBVR010000012.1:70406-110574 GCF_036705955.1 Microcoleus sp. A6-C6
GACGGTTCCTTTAGCTATACTCCGAATCCTGGTTTTGTTGGTTTTGACGACTTCACCTACAGCATCACTGACGGGGCCTTCCCGCCTTTTTTCACGACTGTGCCGGTCAAATTGAATGTCACTAATCAGCCACCGATCGCTAATCCAGACAGTTATAGTACATTGGCGAACACTGTTTTCAGCGCGGATGCGATCGCGGGAGTGCTAGTCAACGACTCCGACCCCGATGGCAACCCGCTGACGGCTGTCTCGGTTACTTTGCCTAGCAACGGCAATCTCATTTTAAATAAAAACGGCTCGTTTACTTATACTCCCAATACTGGCTTTTCGGGCACAGATAGCTTTACATACAAAGTTAATGACGGCATCATTGATTCTCCTCCCGCTCAGGTGAAGATTGCGGTTAAGAGTCCAGGCACGTTTAACTTTAGCAATGCTGACTACAGCGTTGGCGAAAACGGTTCTGTTGCGACAATTACCGTTACTCGCAATAGTATTGAGGTTGCTGCTGATGTGAGTTACAGTACGTCGAACGGTAGTGCTAATGCTGGTGACGACTATACTGCTGCATCTGGTACGCTGAATTTTGCGATCGGCGAAAGCAGTAAAAGTTTCACTATTCCAATTATTGATGACAGCTTAGTAGAAGGTAATGAAACTGTTGATCTCAGATTGATTTCTCCTACTAATGGGGCTGATTTGGGAGCGATTTCTACGGCTGTTTTGACTATTGTAGATACGACTCCGATTCCAACACCGATTCCGACTCCGATTCCGATTCCAACACCAATTCCGACTCCGACTCCAATTCCGACTCCGATTCCGATTCCAACACCAATTCCGATTCCGACTCCGATTCCGACTCCAATTCCAACTCCGATTCCGACTCCAATTCCGACTCCGATTCCGATTCAGGGCGAACGCATCTAAACTTTATGTTAATAGAATATGCTATATTATAGAAGAATTATTGAGTATCTGAAAAACATTTAATCAGGGTTTACCTGTATGAAACTCAAACCTAAAATCACCATTGCCGACCATTTTTCCGACTTAGAAGACCCAAGAATTGAGCGCACGAAGCGCCATCAATTAATTGATATTATCACCATCTCAATTTGTGCCGTGATTTGCGGTGCTGATACATGGGTGGATATCGAAAGTTACGGTCGAGCTAAATACGAATGGTTAAAGAAATTTTTAGAATTGCCGAATGGCATACCTTCACATGACACAATTGCGCGAGTATTCTCTCGCCTCAACCCGGAGCAATTTCAGAAATGTTTTTTGAGTTGGATTCAATCTATTAGCTGCTTAAATCTAGGAGAAGTAATCGCACTTGATGGCAAAACTCTTCGCCATTCTTACGATCGAGGAGGAGATAAGAAAGCGATTCATATGGTCAGTGCTTGGGCAACCAGTCAAAGATTAGTTTTAGGTCAAGTTAAAGTCGATAAAAAATCCAATGAAATCACAGCCATTCCGGCTTTACTTAAAGTATTAAAATTAAACGGAAGCATTGTCACAATTGATGCTATGGGCTGTCAGAGGTCAATTGTGAAGTCAATAGTCGAACAAGGAGGAGATTACGTAATCACCTTAAAAAAGAACCAGCCATCTCTATATGCCAGAGTAGAAGAGTTATTTAAACAAGCACTTGCACAAGGATTTTCTGGATTTAAACATACAGCTTATTCAACCAAAAAAGAGAGTAATCATGGGCGTTCAGAAATCCGACATCACTTAATTTTAAGTGACATCAAAGAGCTGATCGACCCCGAAAATCAATGGGAAAAACTTCACAGTGTAGGTATGATAGAATCCGTGAGAATAGTGAAGGGAAAAACAACTATTGAGACTCGCTATTACATTAGTAGTTCACCAAATAATGCTCAAAAGTTTGGTGAATCAGTCCGTAGCCACTGGGGAATAGAAAATCGTTTACATTGGGTATTAGATGTGGGTTTTCGTGAAGATGATTGTCGGATTAGAAAAGACAATGCTCCGCAAAATTTTGCCGTAATTAGACACATTTCGCTCAATCTTTTAAATCAAGAAAAAACCTCAAAAACTGGAGTAAAGAATAAGCGACTTCGAGCCGGGTGGGATGATGACTATTTGACTAAAATTCTCGCTGTTTCAGTTAACTAAATTCTCATAAACAACTCATTGTTAACTATTATACAACTTGTAAACAGTTGTTGTCAGCTTTTTATTGTCTTAAAAAGGGCAGCAAGTAAAAGCCATCATTAATCAGTTCCTCTTTTTTCTTAAAAGTCATTACAAAGTGTGTTTATAGCTTCTAACAATGGTGAATTTATCTTAAAATATACTCATCACTGATGAACCGTGTTCAATAAGATGCGTTCCCCCTGGATTCCGATTCCGACTCCAATTCCAACACCGACTCCAATTCCAACACCGATTCCAATTTCAACTCCGATTCCAATTTCAACTCCGATTCCAATTTCAACTCCGATTCCGACTCCGATTCCAACTCCGATTCCAATTTCAACTCCGATTCCAATTTCAACTCCGATTCCAATTTCAACTCCGATTCCAATTTCAACTCCGATTCCAACTTCGACTGCAATTCCGATTCCAACTTCGACTGCAATTCCGATTCCAACTTCGACTGCAATTCCAACTCCAACTTCGACTGCAATTCCGACTGCAATTTCGACACCAACTGCTGCGGAAACTCCGACACCAACTCCTGCGCCAAGTCAAATAGCGATCGCAATACCATCCCCAACACCAAGCGTCACGCCAATACCTTCACCCATTTTTTACCCTATCGAAGACTGTATTTGTGGCACTATTTTACCCGATCGCACTTCCATTGCAATATCCAATATTACTCAACATACTCTCAACGGTACTAACGGCAAAGATACCTTAACCGGCAACAATCTTAACGACAGCATCAATGGTTTCAACGGCAGCGACTTGCTAATTGGACTCGAAGGCAGCGATAATATTTACGGTGGCTTAGCCAGCAGCATTTCTGTCGGCGCGGATATAGACAGCGATACGATATTTGGCAACGAAAACAACGACTACATTATCGGTCACGCTGGCAATGATATTATTTATGCTGGTAAAGATGACGATTTGGCGATCGCAGGCAAAGACAATGACTTAATCTGGGGCGATAAAGGCAACGATACCTTACTTGGTGATGACGGTGATGATACCTTACTTGGCGGTACTTCAGACTCGTCTGATGGTGATTTAACTGGACGAGATTTGCTTTTTGGCGATCGGGCAAACGACATTTTATATGGACAAGAAGGAGAAGACACTCTTTCTGGTGGCGAAGATAATGATACCTTACATGGTGGCAAAGATAACGATCTAATTTTCGGTAATTCCGGCGATGATTTGCTGTTTGGAGATTTGGGAAATGACACCATCTGCGCTGGCGACGGCGATGATACATTTTTTGGAGATACTGACAAGATTGCAGCAGATGCTAGCAGTCAAAAAGATTACCTTTGTGGCAGTAATGGCAATGACTTAATTTTTGGTAATAACGATACAGATAAACTTTGCGGTGGAGAAGGCAATGATACTATTTACGGCGGCAAAGGTGACGATACTTTGATTGGCTCAATTGGCGATGATTGGTTGATCGGAGATTTAGGAAACGATACGCTGCAAGGTGGAAGCGGCCGCGATTACTTTGTGTTAACCTTGAGACAAGGCAGTGATGTAATTACTGATTTTACTAAAGGTGAAGATTTGCTGGTGTTAGCGGGTGGTTTAACTTTTGCTCAACTCACTATTACCCAAAGCCCTAATGCAGCTTCGATCGCGATTTCTCAGAATGGTCAACTCTTGGCTACTGTGAATGGAGTGTCGGCTAGTGCGATCGATCGCAGTGATTTTATCGTGTTTGGGCGATCGAATTAGCCACAGGGTACGTCACTTCGAGCATTCTCAATCATTACCAAAAATCCCATCCTGACGCACCCTACAACTTAACTAAGGCTTTGCTTTTTTTTGAGCAGCCGCATAATGCTCAGTCATCAACTGATTAACTTCTGGATTGTAAATCCGTAGATAATTCCAGTAATTCTCAAACACCGATTTCACGTATCCTTTCGTTTCAGGAAATGGAATCTTTTGGGCAAAAGCATCTGGATCACTAAAATCAAACCTCTTCAACCAATCTGCTACTGCATTCGGCCCGGCATTGTAACTCGCCACAGCTAACATCGAGTTATTTTTGTATTCGTCGTGAGTGTGATCCAAATACCAAGTTCCTAGTTTAATGTTGTCGTCTATATTCTCCAATGAATATTTTTTGAGATTAATTTTCTCAGCAACCCAAGCTGCTGTCTCCGGCATTACTTGCATTAAACCTGTCGCGCCAACTGCTGATTTAATACCAGGCATAAATCGCGATTCTTGCCGGATTAAAGCTGTTACTAATACTGAATTCATTTTGCGCTCTTCAGACCATTTGACAATGGTTTCTAGGTACGGAAAAGGATATAATGCTTGCCAATAGGCAGGCTGCTGTCTGAGAGCGAGGTATTCGGTTCGATCGTCTGGTTTTTCGCGCTGCCGCAAACTCCCAATCATCCACAAACCTTCTAAGTTGTCTCCAACTCCAATTCGCATTAAACCGTCGGTAAATTGTTCGGAAATACTCGGTTCTATACGGTTGGTAAATTCTGTTTGCCACAGAGTCCAAGCATCTCTATCTTGACCTAGTTGATAGAGTTCTTTTAATGCTGGAGAACCTGCGGTTGGTTCGGGGCGCTGAGGCTGTTGCACTACCTTGGGAGACAAATCTCGGACTGTGGTGAAGTCGCCTACTGGCCAGCCCAGAAATACGGCAGACCGCCATGCGAAATATGATTCTGGATAGCGTAAAACGGTGTATTCAAATGATGTTTTTGCATCTTGGTCGCGGCCTAGTTGCTGCGCCCATTTCCCCACCCAAAATGCTGCTTCTGCTGCTTGTTCGCTGTCGGGATTGTTGGTGGTTAGTTCCCTCGCCCACTGCCAAGCTGATTTTAAATCTCCGGCTTTGGCATATTGTTGGGCGATCGCCCAACGTAACTCACTTGCTTTATCAGAATTGCTGTATTTTGTCAATAGCAATTTGCGGGTATCTGAGGCGGATTGAGCGCTACCTGCTTTGTCGAGAAGTTTGGATTTGTCTAGCAAAGCTTCGGGGGCATAACTGGGAAATTTGCTAATCGCGCGATCGAGCCAAACCATCGCATCCTTGGGCTCGTTGAGTCGCGACAGCCGAATTAATCCCAAACCAGTATCTTCGGAATCTGGAAACGCCGTAATTAATTCTTGATAGGCAATTTTTGATTCCGGGATTTGACCGTCAAGCCACAAACCGCGAGCTTTCCGGTAAAGATGTTTGGCGGTGCGGGGAGCTTTTCCATAAGCAATTGCTCCTTTGCCGTAATCCTGTTTTTCCCAATACCCAAAAGCAATTTCGTCCCAATCTTCTGGTTTCAAACTAGCGCTGTTTTGCTGCACCAATTGTTCTAATAATGTACCGTAATCTTTGACATAATGACCGTGTTTTGCTACTAGCAGCATCAACTGCGGCTGGTTGGGATTTTCTTTTAACTTCTTCAGGGCAATTTCTATGCTGCGCGGATGAGCGGGAAATTCAGTAATTGCCTGCTGCCAATATTCCGGTTTTGACTTGCCTAAAACATATAAAGCTTCCGCTGCTACTGGATCGTTGGGATAATTTTTGAGAAGTTCTTCCCAAGCTTTTTGTGCTTTGTCTTTATCGCCGCTTAATTCGTAAGCTTGGGCACGTTTTTGGGCAATATGAGAGGCTAAAATAGGATATTGTTGCTCTAAATTGTCCAATAATTTTAATGCTTTGGTGGCATCTCCTTGCTGGATTAAATCGCTGGCCAGCAGGTAGCGGGCGCGACTTTGAGGGGAGATTTCTTGCTGGGGATTGGTACTTGCAGGCTGCAGGGTGGCGAGTTCAACTAATTTCGCCGATCGCTCCTGGGGTGAGAGCGATACGAGCATCTTAACGGACGACGATCCGGAATTCGCTGCATCTAGGGGCTGCTGAGCCTTCTGGAACGGGCCGACACCCATCAATTTTGCGGCGGCAACCAATGAGCCGAGCACCATCACGCAAACTGAAACGCTGATTAAAATAGAAAGTTGGGTTTTACGTTGCTTTAGCATGGGAAAATTTCAGATAATTAAGAATAGAAAATCGATCTCTTGTCAAGAGCGATCACAGGTAGGAGGGCTGTTCCACGCCATCGCAGGCATCGAGCTCGTTCCACGCTGATATAGTACCAGAATTTATTTTGATGTGCAGCGGGGAATTTGTGCGATCGATATATTTACCCGCACCAACGAAAAACCACAAACCGCCAACAACAAAGTACAATCAAAAATCTCAAATCTAAACAGTAAATCAAAACATGGAATTTCTAGTCACCGATAAACCCCGCTCTGCTTGGAAGGGAGATGCCCTGGCAATTGGTCTATTTGAGGACGCTTTGGAACTCACGGGCGATTTGGCACAATTAGACGAACAACTCGCAGGCACTTTAAAAGAGCTGATTCAGGAAGTAGATTTTAAGGGCAAAATCGGCACCAGTGCGATCGCCCGAGTCGGTGGCAATAATCCGATCCGCAAAATTGCGATCGTCGGTTTGGGAAAAGCCTCGGACTTAAAATTAGACACCGTGCGGCAAGCTGCGGGCGTTTGCGCCAAGTTAGCCAAAAAAGAGAAATGCAAAACCCTCGGCATTAGCCTTCCTGTGTGGAAAAACGCAGCGGATGTGACAGCCAGCGCGATCGCCGAAGGAGTCGAACTCTCCCTGCATCAAGACAACCGTTTCAAATCGGAACCAGACGATAAAACCCCGCAGATCGAACAAATTCATTTGCTCGGTTTTGCCGGTACCGAAAGCGCGATCGCCCTGGCCCGCCAAATCACTGCCGGAGTCATTTTAGCACGGGAATTAGTCGCAGCACCAGCCAATTATGTCACCCCGATTACAATGGCCGAAACCGCTCAAACTCTAGCGGCAGAATGCGGTTTAGAATTAGAAATATTAGAGCAAGAAGACTGCGAAAAACTCGGTATGGGAGCCTTTCTCGGCGTGGCCAAAGCATCCGACTTGCCGCCGAAATTCATCCACCTGACATACAAACCCGCAGGCACACCGCGCCGCAAAATTGCAATTATCGGAAAAGGAGTGACTTTTGACTCTGGCGGTTTGAACATCAAACCAACGGGTAGCGGCATTGAAATTATGAAAACCGATATGGGCGGCGCTGCGGCTGCTTTCGGAGCGGCAAAGGCGATCGGACACATCAAACCAGATGTCGAAGTTCACTTTATCAGCGCCGTCACCGAAAACATGATTAGCGGCCGCGCCATGCGCCCTGGAGACATCCTCACAGCTTCCAACGGCAAAACAATTGAAGTCAACAATACCGACGCAGAAGGGCGTTTAACCCTGGCTGACGCTTTGGTATTTGCTGATAAATTGGGACTTGATGCAATTGTCGATTTAGCAACTCTGACAGGCGCTTGCGTAATTGCATTGGGCGACGATATAGCTGGTTTGTGGAGTCCTCAAGATAGCGTCGCCGCCGAAATAGTCGCCGCCTCAGAATTGGCAGGCGAAAAGTTTTGGCGAATGCCGATGGAAGAGAAGTATTTTGATGGCTTAAAAGCATTGCACGCTGACATGAAAAACACAGGGCCCCGTCCCGGCGGTGCGATTACAGCGGCGCTATTCTTGAAGCAGTTTGTCAAGGATACTCCTTGGGCGCATTTAGATATTGCCGGCCCGGTTTGGATCGAGAAAGAAAACGGCTACAACGGCCCCGGAGCTACAGGTTTTGGAGTTCGGACTTTGGTGCATTGGGTGCTTGGTGGCGCTTAATTCATTGTGGATTATTTAGCGCAAAAATTGAGATTTTCGCTGCCTTAAAAGTCCGCTATTTGGGAGCATTTCCGGCTGGAAAAAAAGCATTTTTTCTGATAAGGATCGAAAACTTAATAACTTAAGCGATTGCTCGTTACCAGGCTATGCCTGGTAATGCAGATCCGGAGGCTCTGCCTCCTTTGATATCGCAACTTACAGGAAAGAAGACTGTAGGAGGTGCTTAATTTATTAAATTTTCATTCCTAAGTGGTGTCGGGAGAATCTAAGTTTTGCCTTTATAGTGCGATCGTCCCCGCTCGCGTATTGTACTCGCTCTTCGGGGACGATCGCACGCTCAATAAAAAAATGCTTTTTGCAAAACACCAGATGCTCCCAGTGCTGTCGGGAATTCGCGGGGACTATTGTTTACTGTTTGCTGTTTTATGTTTGCTGTCGGGAATTCGCGGGGGCGAGAAACCCGGTTTCTACACAATTTACGTTTGATAGCGAGAAATATACGAAGAAACCGGGTTTCTGAATTCAGCGCATCAGCCAACTAAGTTTTTAGCTCGCAGTATGAAAACCTTGATTTTCATGCAGGCATATCCTGTGCCTCAAGCGCCCCGAAACCATGATTATATGGTGGGATATCAAAAAACTGTCCGAAGTGTTGTTTCAGACAAACTCGAAAAAGTATATAATTATCTCAATATTTCACTCCCAAAAATCAAATAATTGTATTTGAGCGGATTTGCATTGGTATAGATACATTTTCTTGAACTTTATGCAAGAACAATTAACAATTTTTTTTTCCACACTTCCTGTATCTTCCGCAGTCGGCTGTGACGCGCTGCGGGAGTTGCGACTGTATGCTGTTTTTGACTCGCTGACGGCTCTGGCTTATTGCTCTGTGGCGCTATCTTTAGTCTATTTTACCCGCCAAGGTGATCGCAGCAAGATTGGACGGTTGTTTACTGTTGGTTTTTTTGCCTGCGGCGCTGCTCAATTGATGCAAGTTTGGATGCTTTGGCATTCTATTTATTGGTTGTCTGTAACTCTCAAAGCTGCAACTGCTGTAATTTTTTTACTGTTAGCAGCAGCGGCGATCGCTCTGATGCCGAAAGCACTGACTCAATTCACCTTAAATAAAACAAAAAATCTTCAAAAAATGCTGTTCAAAGAAGTAGAAGAAAATCACGAAAACCCAGATATCCAGACAGTAGAATTTGTAAAAGAATCGATCGCGCTAGCCGATTCAGAAACCATTGTTAATTCGCTTAACGAACAGTTAGAAAAAGAAATTGCCGATCGCCACCGGGTTGAGGAAAAGTGGCAGTTGGCTCAATTTGCGATCGATCGATCGGCAGATGCGGTATTCTGGATCGGAGCGGACGGTAAATTTGTATACGTCAACGACGCGGCTTGCTCTTCCTTGGGATATTCTGCCGCAGAATTGATCGACCTAACTATACACGACATTAATCCAGATTTTCCCGAAACTGCTTGGAGTTTGCACTGGAAAGTCTTAAAAAGGTGCGGTTCCGTTAATATTGAAGTTCACCACCTCACTAAGTACGGTCGCATTTTTCCGGTGGAAATTACGATCGACCATTTGGAATTTAACGGTAAAGAATATCAGTGCGCCTTTGCTCGCGACATTAGCGATCGCAAGCAAATTGAAGCAGCTTTGCGGGAAAGAGAAGAAGAATTTAGATCCTTAGTTTCTAACATTCCCGGCGCAGTTTATCGTTGCAGTGCGGCAGGGCGATCGAGTCTAAGGTTTATCAGCAACGGCATAGAAGCTATTTCCGGCTACCCCGCAGCTAACTTTATGATTCAACCGGTGCAGGCTTTTCCTAGTATAGTTCATCCCGATGATGCGGAGGCGATCGAGCAATTGATCGATCGCGCGATTAAGACAAAGCAGCCTTACGCGATCGAATATCGCCTAATTCACAGCGACGGAAATGTGCGGTGGGTTGCAGAAAAAGGTCAAGCCATTTTCAGCCCAGCAGGTCAAGTTATATCCCTCAACGGCGCTATTTTTGACATCACAGAGCGCAAAGCAGCCGAGGATGCTTTGCGGCTGTCTGAGGCGATCGCCAACAACAGAGCCCAGCAGCTAGAAATCGCTCTCAAAGAACTCCGAGAAACCCAATCTCACCTAATTCATACCGAAAAAATGTCAAGTCTCGGTCAAATGGTAGCGGGAGTGGCTCACGAAATCAACAACCCAGTCAGTTTTATCTACGGCAATATTTCCTACGCCACCCAATACATGAAAGACTTGTTGCAGCTTGTGGAACTTTATCAAACACATTATCCTCAGCCAAAAGTCGAAGTTCAAAAATATATTGAAAACATCGATTTAGAATTTCTGAGAGAAGATTTACTGAAAATATTATCTTCAATGAAAATAGGATCCGATCGGATTCGGGAAATAGTTTTAAGTTTGCGAAACTTTTCGCGTTTAGACGATTCGGTAAAGAAGGCGGCAAACATTCACGAAGGGATAGATAACACGCTGATAATTTTGCATAACAAACTGCGAGCGAGATCCGACTATCCTGAAATCACAATAATTAAAAATTACGGTCAACTGCCATTAATTGAATGTTATTCAGGTCAGCTAAATCAGGTATTTATGAATCTGGCGAGCAACAGTATTGACGCGCTAGAAGATGCTTGCAACCAAAAAAGGCGAACGGGCGACTGCGACTGGACACCAACTATTAGCATTCGCACCGAAGCCCTTAACGAAAATAGTATTTGCATCAAAATTGCCGATAATGCGCTCGGCATGACAGAAGACGTTCGCAGCCAATTATTTGACCCGTTTTTTACCACAAAACCGCTCGGAAAAGGCACCGGTTTAGGATTATCCATCAGCTACCGAATTGTTGTTGAAAAACACGGCGGAACCTTGAGTTGCAGTTCGGTTTTGGGTGAGGGGACGGAATTTGCGATCGAGCTTCCTTTGTGAAGATAAGGCCAGGAAAAGCCCACCCAATCCTGTGCCGAGGCAATGCAGCTAGTGACATTAGCTCAAAAATGTCAGCGCATGGAAACCAGTTATTTCTTCGATCCTCGCCACTTCAATCAACTGTGAAACGGCACAGTTAACAAAGGCAAAAGCGTTAAAATTAGCCAAGAAAAAAACCATTTATTCACCTTTAAAACTAATTCAGGCTCTGCCAATAAAGCCTCTATTCTCTCTCCCAATCTATTTTGTGAACCGACAGCACCAACTACGCAATCTACATCAAAATTTCGGTGTGGATAACTCGCCACTAACAACAAAGCTTCTGCTAACAATAAACCATCCACTCCCGCCGCAGCCTTAGCATCAGCCCGCAATTCCCGCAGCGTTAATAACTCTTCCCACAAAGCTTGCGTATTCGGCAGCCAAACAGTAATTTTTCGCAGCCATCCCAACCAGAAAAACCAGAACGTATCGCGATAATAGTAGTGCGCTTGTTCGTGAGCAATTACTGCTTGCAGGTGAGCTGAATCTAGGTTTTTTAACAATCCGGTACTTAGTGTAAATTCTATTTTCCAAAAACCAATTATCGCAGAAAAAAAAGCTGGCGTGTTGATAATTCTGACATTGATTCCGGCTATTTTTTTCTGAGGAAAAGTGCGAATTTGCTTTAAAAATAGATAGCCATCTGTGGCTAGCTTGATCCACAAAATTGTAGCTAGGCTTAAAAAAGTTACAGCTAGTAAATAGCTAAACCATCCGTCCCACAATCTTACCATTTGTCCCTGAGTTCCCATAAAAACAACTGCTATAGCTGTCGCGAGCAACAGCAGCGGGGGAAACAAGAAAAATAAAAGCGATCGCTGCCAGCGACTGGCCCAATTTCCTTGAGGAACAGACCATCTAATTCTCAAACAGCAAGCTGCAACCAACGCAGTAACAATCAGAATTAAGTGCATTATTTTTGCTCCTCCCGGGCTTGGCGGACAGCTTGAATGCGAAGGGAAATTTCTTGTAATTGTTCGACTGTTGCTTGGTCGAGGCTGTCAGCAAATGCTGCTACAATATCGGGATTGCCAACTGCTAGAAACTTCTGCAAGCGATCGTAAGCAAATAGCGATCGGGCTTCTTCGCAAGAAACTAAAGGTTGCCAAGCGAACGTCCGTTCTGTTTTGTCGCAGGCCAGCCAACCCTTCTCAGTCAAGCGCCGCAGCACTGTTGTGACTGAAGCATAGGCTAATTCGCGGTCTGGATCGGCTAAAATGCGATCGTGTACCTCTTTGACTGTAGCAATTTCTAGCTCCCAAACTATATTTAAAATCTCAGCCTCCAAAGGGCCGAGAGAAAGTTGCTTGGGGCGGTAATTTGGCAGAGGATTCATGTAATTTTAGATTTTAGATTTTAGATTTTAGATTCTAGGTAAAAAACCCGGTTTCTTTGTATAATCCGGGAGCATCTCAGTTTTGCAAAAAGCATTTTTTTTATAGTGCGAGCTTAAGAACTCGCGAGTTGTACAATACGCGAGCTCTTAAGCTCGCACTATAAATGCAAAATTGAGATGCTCCCGTATAATCCTCATTGCCAAACCTGATATTTCTGCTAAAAACCGGGTTTAAGAGGGCAAGCGCGTCCTAGCAATATAAGTAATTACTTATCGATAGTACATCATAAATGATGTTGCTCGACTATTTTTTGAGAAAGACTTAATCATACATTTTTCCTCTTCCTTCTTCCTTCTTCCTTCTTCCTTCTTCCCTCTTCCTTCTTCCATACAAGTTTGACAAGCCGTCATTTGACAATATAAGTAAACAAGTGTAAGAATTATGCGGAAATTATCACACTTAGTATTGTAATTGTCTTTCAATGAAAAAACAACTAATCCTAGCCTCTACAGCCGCAGGCATCGGTATTTTGTGCAGCTATTCAGCCATTGACAGACATCAAGCAACGGCGGCAGAAACTCAAGCGGTAGAGATTAAATTTAGCGCGATGGTAGGCGAAAAACCATTTAACTGTGGCGAAAGCTACAGCAATTTAGGTACATCGGCTGCTACAGTTACCCCTACAGATTTCCGCTTTTATGTATCCGATGCTGCATTAATTGACGCTAGTGGCAAAGCTGTACCGCTGACTCTCAAACAAGACGGTAAATGGCAGCATCAAAACGTCGCTTTACTAGATTTTGAGAACAAATCCGGGGCTTGCGCTAACGGAACAGTCGAAATTCGCGATCGGCTAATCGGCACAATACCCAAAGGCAGCTACAAAGGTCTGCAATTCACCCTCGGCGTGCCTTCTAACCTCAATCACGAAGATGCAAGTCTAGCACCTTCTCCGCTCAATTTAACCTCGCTGTGGTGGAACTGGCGCGGCGGCTACAAATTTCTGAGAATTGACATAAAAAATCAAATGGTTGACCAAAAGCCCGACAGCAAATCTGGCAAAGAAAGTAGCCCAATTGCTCACAACGCAGGCAGTCATGGCAGTAGTCACGGTGGCGGATTGCAAGGTTTTATGATTCATTTAGGCAGCACGGGATGCAAAGCTGAAGGCAATAATCAAAAGCCGACTACCTGTGCCAATGCTAACACATCAAAAGTAATCTTGAGTAACTTCGATTCCACAAGAAATACAGTTATTGTTGACCTAAAATCCCTGGTTTCTCAAACTAATTTAGCAGTCAATCAAGCGAATACTCCGCCCGGATGTATGTCAGAACCAAATGACGGCGACTGCGCCGGAATTATGACAAATTTAGGTTTACCATTTGGAGACAAACCTGCTGCGCGACAAACTTTCTTTCAAGTTAAGTAATAGCACTGACACAGCATCTTTCTATAGCATTCGTGGGGGCGGTTTTATCTCTATCTAGGCTTATACATTGCTCGTTACCAGGCTCTGCCTGGTAATGCAGATCCGGAGGCTCTGCCTCTATTTACCTCGCACCTCAATCTCTATGTAATTATCAAACCATCGGCTATCTATAAAACATCAAATGAAGTGGAAAAAATTATTAAATCTGACTATTATCTGGATTTTATCATGCTTCCTAGCAATGAGTTTGAGTGCAGTATTATCCTCCACAAATTCCAGTTTAGCAAATCCCCCCACTTTTACCTACAATTGGAACATTCCCCCTGGAATACCAAAACCCATTGTACCAGCCGACAACCCAATTAGCCAAGAAAAAGTCGAATTAGGAAGGCATCTTTTCTACGAAAAACGCCTGTCAGTCACCGGTGAATTTTCCTGCGCTTCCTGTCACATTCAAGCCAAAGCTTTCACCGACGGAAAAACATTAGGAGTCGGCGCAACCGGAGAAAAACACCCGCGCAATGCTATGAGTTTAGCCAACATTGGCTACAATTCCGTGCTAACTTGGGCTAACCCGCTACAAAATAAACTCGAATCTCAGCTATTAGTACCTTTGTTTGGCGAACATCCGGTAGAAATGGGAATGGTGGGTAAAGAAGAGGAACTTTTGCTAATGTTGCGATCGGATTCCCAATACCAAAAAATGTTTGTGGCAGCTTTTAGTCAAGAACCAAATCCTATTAATATTAGCAACTTAGCAAAGGCGATCGCCTCTTTTGAACGCACTTTAATTTCCCTCAGTTCTCCCTACGACAGATATCGCTACAACGGCGACTCCCGCGCGATTTCAGCCTCAGCCAAGCGGGGCGAAGAATTATTTAACAGCGAACGTTTAGAATGCTTTCACTGCCACGGCGGGCTAAATTTCTCAGATTCTATCATGCACGATCGCCTAGCTTTCAAAGAAATAGCTTTTCACAATACAGGATTGTACAATATTGACGGGAAAGGCGCTTATCCGCCCAACAATACTGGAGTATACGAAATCACCAGCGAACCCTCAGATATGGGCAAATTTAAAGCACCAACCCTGCGAAATATTGCTTTGACAGCACCTTATATGCACGACGGAAGTATCAAAACCTTGCCCGAAGTTATCGGCCACTACAAAGCGGGCGGCAGAACTATTAAAAAAGGAGAATTTGCGGGAATAGGTAGCAAAAATCTGCTCAAAAGCAACTTTGTTTCTGGCTTCAAACTCAACGTGCAAGAACAGCGCGATTTATTGGCTTTCCTGCACAGTTTAACCGATGAAGATTTTATCAAAAATCCTGCTTTCAGCGACCCATTCGTTCGTAGTGAGGACTTTAGTCCTTAGAAATTTAGAAGGATTAAAGTCCTCACTACGAACCTATTTTATTCGCCGTAGCCGCCAGTAACCTTACCCCGAAACACAATGTAATTGTAGATGTTATAAAAAATCATAATCGGGATCAAAAAGCCAATGAACACAATCATAAACACCAGGGCGCTGGGCGCAGCGGCGGCTTGGTAAATCGTAATTTTGGTCGGGATAATGTAGGGAAAAACAATTAATCCCAAGCCGAAAAAAGTTAGCAAGAAAATCAAAATTGTCCACACGAACGGCGTTCGTTCTTCTTTTTTTGCCAAACTTTTTAGCAGCATTCCCACCAGCAGCGCCCCCAGCAAAGGAATCGCCACAAAAACATAAACTAGCGGTTTTTCAAATAATCTCGCCCTGATACTTTCGTAAAAAATCGGAGTGGCGATCGTAATTAAAACTGCTCCGATTAAAGTCGTCACGGCTGCAATTTTAGCAGTGCGATAGTGATTTGTTTGCAGTTCTCCGTCAGTCTTCATAATTAGATAGGTGGAACCGATCAAAACATAGCCTTGAACCAACGTCAAAGCCACCAAGATCGATCGCCAATCCAGCCAATCCCAAGTAGTACCGACAAAGTGACCCGCTTCGTCAACCGCAATGCCTTCGAGCACCGCACCGAGGGCGAATCCTTGAGCTAAAGATGCTAAAAAACTGCCTACCCCAAAAGCATAATTCCAAAATTTTTTCCGGTTGGAATGCTCCCGAAATTCAAAGGCGACAGCCCGAAAAATCAGGCCGAAAAGCATCATACAAATCGGTATGTACAAAGCAGTTAAAATCGTGCCGTAAGCGAGGGGAAATGCCCCAAATAAAGCGCCTCCCATTAAAACCAGCCAAGTTTCGTTCGCATCCCAAACGTTGCCCAGACTGGTCATTAAAATGCTCCTGCGTTCCTCATCGTCAGCAGTCAGAGACAAGATTCCGACTCCCAAGTCAAAACCGTCTAGCATGACGTAAAGGAGGAGAAATAGAGCCAAGATTACAAACCAAACTTGCGGGAGAAAATGCTCCAAACCTTGCATAAAATCTCCTATTGTTGTGCTTCTACAGGGCGTTGATCTGGAATATGTTCTGCAGGTTGAGTTTCTATCGCTGGTTCATTGTCCAATCCTGGCAACGGCAGAGTTAAATTCGGCCCTTTGCGGATAATTCTGCTGCCGAAATACATCGCACAAACAAACAAAAAGCTGTAGATAACGGCAAAGCAGATGAGGGAAGTTAAAACATTGCTAGCGGGGATTGCTGATACACCATCAGCAGTGCGAATTTTCCCGTATAAAACCCACGGTTGTCTGCCGACACAGCGCACTATCCAACCCGATTCTACAGCAATATATCCCAGCGGCGCAGCTAATACCCAAGCCCGCATCAGCCAAGTTTGACTGCTGATATTTTCAGCAGCAAGTTTGCCTCGCATCCACTGAATTATACTGAATAACATCAATCCTAGAAAAAAGAATCCAATCCCGGACATGATGCGGAAAGAATAGTAGATTAAACCCACCATCCGGGGTCTATCTTCGGGCTTCCATTCTTTTAATCCGAGAACGGGTTCGGATAGTTTTTCCTTGAATTCCAGAACGTATCCTAAGCCATTGGGAATTTTAATTTCCCAGTCATTTTTTTGAGCTTTTTCGTTAGGTAAAGCCATTAAAGTCCAATCGGCTGACTCTCCGGCTGGGGAGGTTTCCCACTTAGCTTCAATCGCAGCTAATTTAGTGGGTTGATAGCGATAAACTTGTTCGGCGCTTAAATGTCCGATGAATATCTGCAAAGGTGCAACGGCGATTGCTGTGGCTATGGCAATTTTTAATGATTTGGAAAAAAAGGCTTGGTTGCGCTTGTTGAGAATGTACCAAGCGCTAATGCCGCCAATTACAAACAGTGAAGTTTCTAACGTCGCAAAAAACATATGCAGAATGCTGTTTAATGCGAAGGGGTTCATAATTGCTTGAAAGTAATCGCTGACAATAAATTTGCCATTCACCATTTCTCCGCCCGCCGGAGTTTGTAGCCAAGAGTTAGCGACTAAAATCCAGACTGTGGAAAGGTTTGCGCCGAAAGCTACCATGATTGTAGCGAAATAATGGACGATCGGGTGAACGCGATCCCAACCGAATAGCATAATTCCTAAAAAGCCTGCTTCTAGCATAAATGCCATTGAAGCTTCAAATCCCAAAATGCTGCCAAAAAAGTCACCAACAGCTTCCGAAAATGGTGCCCAATTCGTGCCAAATTGAAATTCCATCGGAATCCCGGAAGCTACACCAATCCCGAAATTTAGAACGTATAGTTTAGACCAAAAACGAGCGTGGTGGTAGTAGTCAGGATTGCGAGTTTTCAGCCACATTCCTTCAACAATTACCAGATAAATCCCCATTCCAGTAGTCAGAACTGGCCACAGCATATGGAATATTGCCGTTAGCGCAAATTGCATCCGCGATAAGGCAACGGTGTTAGATAAGATATCCATTGTTATATCCTTTAGTCAGTTCAAGAGAGGTTATACCAATTTCATAAAGTAGCGCTAGATATTACCCCCCCAACCCCCCCTTATTAAGGGGGGGCTTCGGACTTCATTAGCACATCTTTAGAAAAATGGTATTAGTTTGAACAATTTCCAGAATTGACACTGGTTATAATGTAGTGTAAAAATTTGTGACATTTTGTAGAGTTGGCAATTTTTAAGGTTTTATACAGATTTGATCGGAATGATTTAACCGCAGAGAGCGCAGAGAGCGCAGAGAAAGAGAGGAGAGAGACGAATAATTCTGATGAAGAGTGTATATGATATTACCGAATGTTGGGTGGGGGCGGGTTTATGAGATTGTGGGTTTTAGGCATTTATTGTCGGTGAACCCGCCCCTACAAGATTTATGTTCGGTGATGGAAAGATGATCTTAGCGAACTGTGACAGTATAATTAAATTCAAATGGTTTAAAATTAGCTCCTGCCTTTGCTGTTCCGCTCAATTTTAGTTCATAAATACCAGCCTTGGGAAATACGATGTCAGCGCCCGGAATGCCTTGATATTTCTCCGCAGATATGGCTTTGAGAGGCGGCTGCATTAGGGGCTTATCGCCCTTTTTGTGCTGTTTTGGATAAACCGCTAATTTGCAGTTACACTGCTCTAGGGGGATAATTTGACCGCCCCTGCGAGTCAGGGCAAACCAAACTCTCGCGGTTTCTCCGGCGCGGGGATTGTGGTTTGGTTCGAGGTGAAAGGTAGCAGCAACATCGCCGGAAACTTCGACTTCGTGGGCGAAAACTGCGATTGAGTTAAATTGTGGCGCTGTCGGAATTGTGGCTTCGACTAGCAATCCGCAAAAAACTAATATTCCCAAAATTTTACTTTTGTTTGACAGGCGAAACATAGAACTTCTCCAGTGATAAAATTGACCAAAATAAGCGCGATCGCGCTGCGATAACTAACACTGCAACTACGGTTAAAACGGCGGTCAGCAATTGATTGTGCAATTTCCATTCAAAGCCGCCGAGATAGTGGGAACCGATGAGGGCTGCGTGGATGGCGGACAACAAAAAAGCGGGAACGGTTAACAGGTGAATTCGCCGCCACAGTTTGCCTAAATAATGTTGAATGCGATCGCAACTTGTAACCGCCGCCGGCAACATCAACAGCAGCGACAGCATCCCAGCCACGATTCCCAACTGATGCTGCGGCACCATGAAAGATACAGCATCAAAGTTCCAATTCAGCGTATGATCCAACATATGAAAGGTGTGGGCAAGGGCGATCGCGATCGCACCTACACCCAAAGCGCGCCGGTAACGCAGCAGTTGTGGCAAAAACTTGCTAACGGGACGCGCCAACAGTGCTAGCATCAAGCACAGCAGCGCTGCGTGGCCTGTAAAATCGACCATTTCGTCGGTTCGCAGCAAGGTAAGAATCCCGATCGAAATTGTCACCCACCCGCCCATCCGAAACAGTTGACTTTGCCTGTCAGCGCTGAATCTGCCGGCGAAAAAACCGACTCCCAGCATGGTTGGTAGGGTTCCCAATCCAAAAGCTAACATCGTCGCGGCACCGAAAATCGGATTTCCGGTTTCAGCGGCTTTAATCTGGGCGGCGTAGAGGAAACCGCAGGGAATTAAACCCCAAAGCAAACCCAAAGCTGCCGGTACCCACCAGTTTTGGTGCGCCGAAAGCTTGTTCATGGCTTGTGCGACTCGATCGTGCGACATTGGGTGTAGCAGTGGTAATCGCGGTAGCAAGCCCGGTTTGATTTGGACTACTCCGAACCAAATCAGCATTGTACCTGTGAAAAGTGCGATCGCCCGCCGCAATCCGCTACCGGTACCAGCCATTTGTCCGCCAGCAATTAACACCGAACCCAGTCCGCCAATTCCAGCGCCCACTAAGCCGTAAGCAGCAATTCTCCCTAAATTCAGCAGCAAATGAAAGCGGAAAGTAGCTAATTTTTCGTTGCGGGAATTGGAGAGAGAAAACGCCACTGTCAGCGGCCCGCACATTCCCACGCAGTGCCCGAAACTGCCGAGAAATCCCAAAGTGCTAATTAGCAGCAGGTCTAGCATTGTGCTGGTTTTTTCCAAAATAAGGCGATCGAGATATTAATACCAATTTCATAAAGTAGCGCTAGATTTTACCCCCCCAACCCCCCCTTATTAAGGGGGGGCTTTGGAATTCATCTATAGCACATCTTTAGAAAAATGGTATAACAATATTTGCTTTGGCTATTGCCCGCTTTTTTCTTGACTTTATACAAATATTTATCTCAGTCGATCGCTTTTGTCAAAAGACAGGTTGTCAAACTTCTTTCCAATCTCACCCATATCAAAGTTCGTCGTTAACTATCAACTGTTAACTGACAACTGACAACTATAGCAATCCTAAATCATTATCACGTGCGGCGAACATAAATGTGATTTCCCCAAAATACATCAGGACAAGGTAGTGC
Source organism: Microcoleus sp. A6-C6 (assembly GCF_036705955.1). NCBI lineage: Bacteria > Bacillati > Cyanobacteriota > Cyanophyceae > Oscillatoriales > Microcoleaceae > Microcoleus > Microcoleus sp. A6-C6. The sequence continues at coordinate 90,441 of NZ_JAUBVR010000012.1, forward strand.
CGTGTCCCTACTGGTAAATAGAAAATCATTTAGGATTGCTATATCAACTATCAACTATCAACTATCAACTATCAACTATCAACTATCAACTATCAACTATCAACTATAGCAATCCTAAATCATTATCACGTGCGGCGAACATAAATGTGATTTCCCCAAAATCCATCTGTAGGGACTAAGGCCAAGCCGTGTCCCTACAGAAAATCATTTAGGATTGCTATATCAACTGACAACAGTTAACAGTCAACAGTCAACAGTCAACAGTTAACAGTCAACAGTTAACAGTCAACAGTCAACAGTCAACAGTCAACAGTCAACAGTCAACAGTTAACAGTTAACTGGCTACTTTTGTTCTGGATGCGCGGCCGCCGGCGAAGCTGCACCCATTTCATTAATCGCAGCAATTAGCTGATAAAGCCGCCCCAAATTCCGCTGGTTGAAATGCAAAGTCAGGCGCGGTAGCTCGAAAGTTGGATCTCCTATTTCCGCAGGTAAAGCTTGACTTTTGGCGATTTTTCCGGTGACTACAATATCGCTAAAATCAACATTTAGCCGATCGACATTTTCCTCAGAAAGCTCTGTTTTTAAGCGAATTACCAGTTGTTCGCGCACGTAGCGGCAGGAGTGATAAACCAGATAAAAACTCGCGATCGCCTCACAAGCGACATTTACATCGTCTGTAATCGTGTAGAGACTGCGATCGTCAGCAGAAATCAAACCCCGGCCCCGCAATTGTTTTTGCACAAAAGTATTCCAATCGTGCCAATAATCGCCTCCCGGTCGATCGATCAATACCACAGGAGCAGGCCCGAACTTGCCAGTTTGAATCAAAGTCAGACACTCAAAAGCCTCATCCAGAGTGCCGAAACCGCCCGGAAACAGAGCCAAAGCATCGCTTTCCCGGAGAAAAAATAACTTGCGAGTGAAAAAATATTTAAAATTGAGCAATTTGCGATCGCCCGCAATGAAAGGATTAGAACCCTGCTCGAAAGGTAACTGAATGTTCAGCCCAAAAGAACGTTCAGCAGTCGCCCCCTCGTTCCCCGCTTGCATGATTCCGCCCCCGCCGCCAGTAATCACCATAAATCCCTGCTGGGTAATCGCCCGCCCAAAGTCTCGGGCCATCAAATATTCCGCTGATGTCGGCGACACTCTCGCCGAACCAAAAATTACAATTTTGCGAACGTGGCGGTAAGGATAAAACATCTGAAAAGCCTTTTCCATATCTCGCAGAGACGACGAGATAATTTTCCAGTCAAGGCGATCGAGTTCCTCTCCGGCCATTTGCACTACAGTCGAGAGCGATCGTTCGATCCACTCAGAGTGCTTTAACATTGGCAGGCGATCGATTAAGTCGATCGCATCAGCTTGGAGGGACTCAAAACCTTGACCAGAAGGAAGCATGAATTTTTCCGTAACGGTAACAATTTGTCGGATCATCAAAATTAAGGGGGCAAGCCACATTTATCAGCCAATAGCCACCAGCAAATTGCGCTGCTAGCAGCTAATAACTTTTCTAGTAGCTTTGCCCCAGTTTTGAAGGAAGTTAGCTTTCGCTGCCAAAAAAAACAGCGCGAAACTGCTCGCAGTTCAGTTAAATGTACTTTTCCAGAGTGTTGGCCAGAGTAGTTTTCGGAACTGCTCCAACCACCATATCAACCCGCTGACCTCCCTTAAATATCATCAGCGTCGGAATGCTGCGGATACCGTATTGGCTGGCGACGTTAGGATTTTCGTCGGTATTAACTTTTACTACCTTCACCTGCCCTTCATATTGCTGGGCGATTTCCTCTACGACGGGCGCCACCATCCGACAGGGCCCACACCAGGGAGCCCAAAAATCCACTAGAACTGGAACTTCGCTATCGAGCACTTCCTGCTTAAAGGTAGAGTCGGTTACTTGCGCGGCTGCTGACATCCCTAGCCATCCTTGTAAATACTATTTCTTGGTTAACAAGTTTAGCAAAAAGTGTAACCATTTGCGTCAACGATTTTCAGAGCAGGCTTCTGAAGGGTTCCGAAGGAAGAAGGAAGAGGGAAGAAGGAAGAGGGAAGATGGCTATAACGGCTTCAGCGGTTCAGTTGACAGTTGACAGCTTGTTCGCTCGCGCAGTCGTTGGGTTGACAGCACTTGACAAAAGAAGTCCGAGGATTGGAGTAATGAATAGTCTGATTTTAATTTCTCGCCTTTAGGGGTTCCGGCTTTAAACCAACTTTTTCGGGTAAAAACAGGGAAGAAGGCATTCGGCAGCATAAAAATTCTCCCCTCTGCCACTCTCCGGATCAAACAGCCTCAGCCCTGTACCTAGTAAGCAAGAGCTAAAATTTCCGGTAAAAAAGGAACCGCCCGAACAGTAGTCCGGGCGGAGTGTGGTGTGAGGAGTGAACGGAAACTTGTGTCTCCGCTTCTTCTATTCTGACATCTCCTTCTCGATAATTCCACAAAATTCTGTAAATTTCGAGACGATCGCACAAATTTTGTCAAGGTATCCTGGTATTCGATCGATAAATCTACTTGCCCATGCCTAACTGCTGAGCTTTTTGATAGACTTTACCCTCAGTCAACAGAGAAGGAGCAATCACCACTTCCACTTGCTGCATCTCCTTAATATCCTTAGCGCCCAGAGTGCCCATGCTAGTTTTGAGAGCTCCAAGCAAGTTGTGCGTGCCGTCATCTAGAAGAGCCGGCCCCCGCAAAATTTGCTCCACAGTACCCGTAGTCCCGACACGAATCCGAGTACCCCGTGGCAAAACCGGGCTCGGAGTCGCCATCCCCCAGTGGAAGCCCCGGCCTGGAGCTTCAGCAGCCCTAGCAAACGGTGAACCAATCATCACTCCATCGGCACCGCAGGCAATACACTTGCAGATATCGCCGCCGGTAATTAAACCGCCGTCAGCAATCACCGACACATATTTGCCAGTTTCGCGATAATAGTCGTCCCGCGCGGCGGCGCAGTCTGCTACCGCTGTCGCTTGGGGAACGCCGACACCCAATACGCCCCTAGACGTGCAAGCAGCCCCTGGCCCGATGCCCACGAGAATGCCTGCGGCGCCAGTTTTCATTAAATTCATGGCGACTTCGTAGGTGACGCAGTTGCCCAAAATTACTGGTATTGGCATCTCTCGACAGAATTGGGTCAAGTCTAAAGACGTGATGGATTCAGGGGAAAGAAAAGCTGTCGAGACTACAGTTGCTTGTACAAAAAATATATCGGCTCCCGATTTAGCAACTGTTAATCCGTATTTACTCGCGCCGGCTGGTGTACCGCTGACAGCGGCAATCCCTCCTCCGGCTTTAATTTCTTTAATTCTCAGCTCGATTAATTCTGGCTTGATCGGTTCGGCATAGAGTTGCTGCATCAGGGACACAAATTCGTGGTTCCCAACAGAAGCGATGCGCTCTAAAATGGGTTTGGGGTCGGCATAGCGGGTTTGAACTCCTTCTAAGTTGAGCACGCCCATTGCTCCCAATTCCGACAGCAAAATGGCCATCCGCACATCGACGACTCCATCCATAGCGCTGGCGATGATCGGAATTTCTCGATCGATCCCACCAATCTGCCACTTGGTATCTGCCAAACTCGGATCTAGGGTACGCAGTCCCGGTACGAGCGCGATTTCATCTATGCCGTAAGCTCTGCGGGCGCTTTTGCCCCGCCCAATTTCAATATTCACGCTGTTTCACTTCCACAATGTATTTCAATTAGATTAACAAAATCGTAGCCTGCTTGAGGGTAGCGATCGCGCGAGTGTGTTAAAAAAAGTTCGGCACTAATTCTGATTTTATGAAATCCAAAGAGATACTTTTCCTCAGCAACGGCCACGGAGAAGACGCGATTAACTGTCAAATTGTCCATGCTTTGAGAGCATCGGCGCCAGATATTGATGTTTCAGCTATGCCGATTGTAGGTGACGGCGCTGCTTACAGTCGATCGACCATACCAATTATCGGGCCCACCAGTCCCATGCCATCTGGGGGAGTTTTTTACATGAATCCCCTGTTTTTCCTCAAAGATGTGAGGGCGGGCCTAGTTCGTTTAACTTTCCAGCAATTGCGGGCTGCTTTGACGCATTCGCAGCACTGCGATTTGGTGGTAACAACTGGGGATATTATCGCGGCGGGGTTCGCCCATGCCACAGGCCGGCCCTATATAATTTTTATGTCAGCTCATTCTACTTATTACGAAGGGCTAGCCGATTTAGGTTTCCTATTGAATTATTTGCTTTCCTCCGAGCAATGTCTAGCTATTTTCACTAGAGACGCTTTGACTGCTGCGGACTTAAACCAACAGGGTTTCGAGAAAGCCATATTTGTCGGCAATCCTGTCATGGACAACCTCAATGCTACGGGCAAAAATTTAGAGTTAAAGGCTGGAGTTCGGACGATCGCGCTTCTACCCGGTTCACGCCTCCCGGAAGCCAACGACAACCTCATTTTGCTGCTAAAACTGGTCAAAGAAATTGCTGCCAACTCTACTTTACCAGTGCAGTTTCGGGCTGCTTTAGTTCCGAGTTTGATGCTGGAATTAGATGATATTGCGGCAAAATCGGGATGGTTGCACCGAGAAGGCAAGTTAATTTATCAAGAAATCAAACAGCAGGGTAGCGAAAAAGCAGCAACAGTTGAAGTAATTTGCTACTCTGATGCTTTCGCCGACATTTTGCAGCAGTCTAATTTAGTAATTGGGATGACAGGAAGTGCGATCGAACAAGCTGTAGGCTTAGGAAAACCTGTAATTACAATACCCGGTAACGGCCCGTCATTTACCTATCGGTTTGCGGAGGCTCAAAATCGGCTGTTAGGCGATTCCGTGCAGGTGATTGGCACAGAACCAGCAAATCCTGATATTCTCAAAGAAGCTGCTAAAGCCGTCGATCGCACTTTGCAAGATGATAAATATTTAGCAAATTGCATTAAAAATGGTTTAGAAAGAATGGGCCCAGCAGGAGGCAGCCATAAAATTGCTAATTACGTGGCAAACTATCTCTAAAAAAACCGTTTACAAAAAAAGGTTCACAGTCAGGACTTTAGTCATAAAAAAAGGTTCGTAGTGAGGACTGAAATCCTTCTTTTTCAGCGGACTCGCATTCCTCACTACGAACCTTTTTTAGCGGTTATTAGTGGAACATAAAATTTATTGCAAAAATAGGTAAAAACGGGCCGGAGAGCCAGTTCCAAAATTTGATTAAAAGGACTTTTGCAAGATATCTATAGTATCAGCTACAAAAACAAGAGCGGACTCGCATTCCTCACTACAAACTATAGAGCGTATTTTACTGAACAGGATGTGAGTCCTCAGAACTTTATTGATTTTTCAACAACTCAGAAACAGTTTTAAATTCGTAACCTTTTGACTGCAAAGTCTTGACAATTATCTCCGTTGCTGCAACAGTTTTCGAGCGATCGCCCCCACCGTCGTGCATCACCACAATCGAACCCGATCGCACATTGTTAATCACCTGATTTGCGATATCCTGTACCGAGTGTGTTTTCTCATAATCTTGGGAATCCACATCCCACATAATCAATTTTTTGTGCATTTGGGAAACCATATAAGACAAACCTATAAATCTCCGTCCCCAAGGTGGCCGAAAATTAATACTGTCCTGCTTCACCCCATTTTCCTGCAAAAGTTTGTCAGTTTTTTCAATCTCAGAAAGCAAATGCTGCTGTGGTTTAAACATCATATCTTTGTGAGAGTAGGAATGATTTCCCAACTCATTTCCCCTCGCCACAATCATTGGCACGATTTCTGGATGTTTCTCAATATTGCGACCGACTTCAAAAAAAGTTGCTTTAATTTGATAGCGATCGAAAATATCTAAAAGCTGATTTGTATAGGGAGGAAAAGGGCCGTCATCGTAGGTAAGGGCAATAACTTTTATGTCCGTATCGGCGCGGTTGAAACCGAAATAATTGTTAAATTTAGTAACTTTAATCAGCAGCGATGCTGCAAAGACTAATGCTATTGTGAACAGCAGAAACTTTTGTAAATTTTTACCTATTCGCATAGCTGGACAAGGCTCGATCGAGCATTAAAGTGGATTGCAGAAAGATTACCACAAATTGCGACGGATGGCATGAAATTATTTGAGATACTTCGGCTTCGCGAGCGTACAAGTTTGAGATTTGAGATTAAAAAATTGAAAAATGACTTATTCTGTATGGGTTTGGAGCAGGGGTAGTCTGGAGCATTTTTGGGAGAAACTGGCATCAAGCAGAGGTAGCCCGGAGCATCAAAGCCAAAGCACTCACATCTACAGCCAGAAGTGTACCGAGAACGGAGAGAATTAGACCGAGCCGTACAGCACCATGCAGCACTAGAAATACTCGATCGAGCCAACGACAAATTAGACCGAGCCGAAGCTTGCTATCAACTAGCCCAGACAGAACAATAACTTGGTAACACCGAACCCAACCCAAGAAAATTTCGATCGCACCATTCAACTATTCAGCCCAATAAACAGCAAGCAAGTAGAAAAGGTACAGTTAGCTCGCACAAAAAATCCCGAAAAAATACCTAATTAATCGAGAAAAAAATCAAAAAAAAGATACAATAAACTCAAGTACAACCATAAAAAATTTAGACATGAAACTAAAACGATTGGGACACGTAGCCGTCTGCGTGCAAGACATAGAAAAATCTGCTGAATTCTACCGAAATTTGGGTATGGAGTTAGTCTGGAAAGATCCAGACTGGGCTTATTTGAAAGCAGGAGAGGACGGATTGGCGCTGTTGAGTCCGAGTTATGACCAAGCAGGGCCGCATTTTGGGTTCGTATTTGACGATCGCACGGAAATGGAATCCGCCTACCAACAGCTTAAATCCGAAGGTGTTTCCGTCACCCAAATTCACGAACACCGCGACGGTACAGCGTCTTTTTACGGCAGAGACCCCGACGGTAACGGTTTTGAATACCTTTACGAACCCGCTTGAGGTTGATTAATCGAGTCCTGGACGCATTAAAGTCAGAAAAACTGGGTTTTTGAGCAGAATTTGTGACCTTAACTAAGGATTTTTGACTACCTGTACGTCCAGGAGTATCAAATTTTGTCGATCGTGCGAGGTATTTTAAAAATATTCAATCCAGCCAATGTGTGTACTCATTAATGCAGCAGTAGTTGTAGGGTGTGTCGCCACTAACCAGCCCTAGCTACCTATCGACAATTTAACAGCGACGCACCCGATCACAATGGTTTGATAAACAAACACAACTATTATTTAGCAATCTTTTGTCAAAATGGTATAAATTGCGGACAGGAAGCGGCTTTTCGCCCCCAATACACCAGATGTCAACCCTAAATCAGACTGAAAAACCCGGTTTCTTGGTGCAGGAGTGCGTAAGCTAATGATACCTGCACGCACTGCGATCCCGTGGCAGACGGCCCGGAACCTCCGTACCAATGGCAGAATAAAATGACATACTGACACCAACTCTTCCACAGTAAGGTGCAGGCTCAGAATCCGAAATATATCCACAACTTCCGAAAATCGGCTCGATAATCTAAAATCTAAAATCTAAAATCTAAAATCCTCATGTTCCAAAGAATACAAGTCAAAAACCGCTGGACATCTATCTTCAAACCCTGGGAAGAAGCAGACCCTTGGCTGTTTGCCGCTTGCATCGGCCTCACCATCTTCGGCGGAATCATGATTCGCAGCGTCGAAATCAACCAAGGGCTGATCGACTGGTGGCGGCACTGGGTAACTGGCGGAGTCGGTTTGTTATTCGCCATCATCATTTCCCGCTGTCGCTACGAAATACTGCTCCAGTGGAAATGGCCGATTTACATATTAATTAATTTGTCGCTGATTGCAGTGCGGTTTATCGGTACTACAGGGCTCGGCGCCCAGCGATGGATCAATATTGGTGGCTTCTATCTGCAACCATCAGAATTTGCCAAAGTAGGGATGATTATCACCTTAGCAGCTCTCCTCCACGACAAGACTGTCCCCACGGTGCGGGATATGTTGAGGATGCTGGCGATTATGGCCGTACCCTGGGGATTGATCTTTGCCGAACCAAATTTAGGTACTTCGCTAGTGTTTGGCGCGATCACAATGGGGATGTTTTACTGGGGTAATGTCAATCCCGGCTGGCTGATATTGCTGTTCTCTCCTCTAATCTCGGTTCTCCTGAACAACTTGTCTACACCGATTTGGATCGCTTGGGTAGTTGTTGCGGGGATTATCGCTTGGCGAAGCCTACCTTGGCCCTGGTTGGGGACTTTCGCTGCTGTGCTGGTGAATGTGGTGTCGGGACACGTCGGACACCTTTTTTGGGGCGTGTTGAAGGATTATCAAAAAATGCGCCTGACGGGCTTTTTAAACCCTGAGAAAGACCCTTTAGGCAGCGGATATCACTTGATTCAATCTCGGATTGCGATCGGGGCCGGAGAACTCCACGGCCGGGGATTGAATCACGGAACCCAAACTCAGCTTAACTTTATTCCCGAACAGCATACGGACTTTATCTTTTCAGCGATCGGCGAAGAATTGGGCTTTATTGGCTGCATTTCGGTGCTGGTGGTGTTTTGGATAATTTGTTTCCGCTTGGTGATGATCGCACAAACCGCAAACGACAATTTTGGTTCATTGCTGGCGATCGGCGTACTGTCAATGTTAATTTTTCAAGTATTCGTCAATATTGGGATGAACATCGGCTTAGCCCCAGTGACAGGAATTCCGCTACCTTTCCTGAGTTACGGAAATGCGTCGCTGCTGAGTAACTTTCTCGCACTGGGACTGGTGGAGTCAGTAGCCAACCAGCGACAGCGCAAGAAGCGTTGGAATTAGCTAATTGGCAATTCGAGCCAGATCTAATTCTGTCAAATAACCCTAATAGGTTTGTAGTGAGGACTTTCGTCCTCATATTTTTTTATTTTCGTCGTCACTACCAACTTAATAACCGTTATTTGACAGAATTAGATCTAACAACCGCCACATCGGTCAGGACATAAATAACTTCATGAATAGAGCCGATATCCGTCAAGCATCAATGGTTTGATTCCCGTTATGCAACCCTTCGACTGGCTCAGGACAAGCTGTCAACTGTCAACTGCTATATGAGCAGATTACTCGTTCATATTCTTGTAAGTTGCAACCGCAGAAGGCGAACTCCGGTTTAAATAGCGAAATATCCAATACTTAAATACTGTATCCAAGATAACTGGAAACGTCGCGATGAACAGAAATATAAACTGCCTATTTTCTGGTAGTCCCAAATGCCTCGATAAACCTTCGAGAATTATTTCCCAACCGTGCGGTGAGTGGAATCCGACAAACACATCGGTAAACAAAATAATTATGAAAGCCTTAGCACTGTCGCTAAGTCCGTAAACCACGTCGTCCATAAAAGACTTTAAAATCTCAATCTCTCTCTTGTTAGTGATGATAATGGCGGCAAAAGCCATGCAGGAAATCAAATCAGCAAAAATATTTTTAATAGCTCCATTACTTTCAGAGCGGTATTCCTGCGCCAGCTCAACTGCTTTCTGGGAAATCTTCTTTTCTGTTTCCTCGGAAGAAAGCGATGGAGCTATGCCAATTAATGTGTCAAATTTGAGGTGCCGCTCAAATTGCTCTAGTTTTTCAAATGCTTCTTCTTCCAGATCAACATTTATGAATAATGGAGCATTTTGCTTGACTCTGAAATGATCAACTACGGGGCCGACTACAAAGTTTTTGGTGATTTGATTTGTTAACAGCGGAACTAAAATCAAAAGTAAAATAAATCTCAGAGAAATGACTGTTTTTACTTTGGAATTTCGGAAGTTTTTAACTACGTCTTTTTCTGCTTCCGGGTCTAATTCTTTAGTAATTCGATTCAAAGTTCCCAAAAGCGATCGGGGTAATAAATTTACCTCTTCAAAGCTAGTGTCAACCTCGCCAGTAGTTTGATCAGAATTAGCTGAACCCTTATTTGTGCGAGGTTGAGAACTGCTTGTAGATTTAACCTGCATATTTACCGAACTGACAACCGGAACGATCGCAGTCGATCTACTATTATTAATATATTTGTCGATGATTCCATCAATAAACTCTAGCTTCTCCAATACCAGGGACGATTGATCTTTAATGTCTAAACCTAATCTGTGCGGGTGATAATCCGCGCTGTGTCCCGCCTGCGGTTTGGCTCCCACGCGATCGGGCAATTCCAAAAAAGAACGGCTAGCATTAAACTCAACCATCCTAGTTTCGATGACCTTGAGGTATTTTTGCAGTTCGGATTTAAAGTAAGACAGGGTGCTTTGTCCGTAATCGCCCGATCGCTCGGAGATGCCTTGGCCACCAAAATGCTCATCTTCGATCGCCTTAATTGCTAGCGCAGCATCATAAGCCTGTTCTAGAGCCCTTTCAGGCGTTTCTCGATACCATTGGTTGGCGCTGTACAGATATTTTACAAACCTGTTCCACAAAGAAGTATTCATAGCTAAAGCTCGTTAGTTGGCAGCAGACATTAGTCATTAAAGTATTCACGGTATGGTAACAAATTTACATGAATTGGGAACACCGGCAGAAAATTCAATTTGGATTGTCGGAGCCGCCCGCAGTGGCAAAACCGCTCGCTTAGTCGAGCAGTTCTGCCTGTGGAGCAAAACCGTCAAGCCTTTGCCCGCAACAGTTTCAGACCAATGGCGTTCCGGGCGGCGGCGGGCGGGACAAACAGCCCCAGCAATTTTAGTCTTAGCAGCTAACGGGGACAACCGACTGGAATTGGCCGATCGCATCGCCGTAGCCACCCAAGGAAAATATGCCTTTCACTCCACAACACCCTTCGGCTTTTTTGAGCAGGAAGTATTGCTATTTTGGCCGCTGCTAGTTCAGTCACTGAATTTGAGGGCTCAATTTCCGCTGCGTCTCCAACCTGAAACAGAATTGGAACTTGCCGCCAGACTCTGGCGTCGCGAATTAGACGAAGGGATTTTGCAACAAACAGGGGTAAGTCCAAACCGAATGGTGCGTCGAACTCTAGACTTATTACAACTTGCTGCTGTCAGCGGTACGCCGAGAGAAGAGATTAAGAGCATTCTCGAACAGGGATTTGCAGGGGATGGTGGCTCGAATAGCCTATGGACTAGCATGGGAGATTTGCTCGAAAGGTGGCGGGAATGGTGCTTGATGCGCGGGCTGCTGACTTACGGAATTATTTGCGAACTCTACTGGCGGGATTTGTTGCCAAATGCCACTTACCAGCAGCAATTAGCCTCTCGATATCAAGCTGTGATCGCAGATGATGTTGACGATTATCCGGCTATCAGTCGCCATTTGTTTGATCGAATGCTCGATTCTGGTGCAGTGGGGGCTTTTTCCTACAATCGGGATGGAGGAGTGCGTTTAGGTTTGGGCGCTGACACGGAATACCTCGCCCAACTGGAAAGCCGCTGTTTGGTGGTGGAAACTTTGAACGCAAAAGCCGGTTTAGCCTCAGAGATTGGAGATTTGGCGGTAAATTTGGCAGTGAATTCTGATGGTTTTTATCCTTTAGGCTTGAGTTTGCCCGGATCAGTTCGATCGCTCGAAACAACTTCCCGCGCTCAATTACTACGAGAAACCGCCGAAATTATTGTGGATGCGGTGAAGTCAAAAGCCGTGGAAGCGCAGGAAATCGCCGTAGTTGCCCCTGGGATGGATGCGATCGCCCGTTACACTTTAACCGAAATTCTGGCGCGAGATGGTATCGCCGCCGAATCGCTCAACGATCAGCGTCCCCTATCGACTACGCCAGAGATTCGAGCTTTGCTGACTCTGCTAGCGTTAGTTTATCCTGGACTAGGCCGTTTAGTCGATCGAGACGCAGTAGCCGAAATGCTAGTAATTTTAGGCAGCCAGAAACACCAGGAATTGCCTGATACGGAAGATTCCAACCCCACGTTTAATTTAAAATCCCAAATCCCAAATCTCAAATCGATCGACCCGGTGAGAGCAGGTTTAATTGCGGATCACTGTTTTTGTCCAGATCTCGATCGACCTCAATTGCTGGCAATTACAGCCTTTCCTCGGTGGGACAGACTGGGACATCGAGCCGCTGGGGCCTACGAGCAAATTGTCGAGTGGATTGAACAACAGCGATCGCAACAACAGGAGCGGCTGTTGCCTAGTCCAATTGCCCTACTCGATCGAGCGATCCAGAAATTTCTGGTCAACGACAGATACCTGCCGTTCGATCGGCTAGCAGCCCTGCGAGAGTTAATGGAAACCGCCGCCCACTACTGGGAAATACACGGGCGAATGCAGCGTTTAGAACCAACAAACGGGGGCGACTCAGAAACGATCGCCCGGTTCATCCAGTTGTTGCGCCAAGGAACCGTCACGGCCAACCCGTTTCCAGTCCGTTCAGAAGGCCCAGAAGCCCAAGCCGTCACCCTCGCCAACATCTTCCAGTACCGCAGCAGCCGCCGCGCCCACAAATGGCACTTTTGGCTGGATGCCGGCTCGCCGCTGTGGCTGAGTGGCGGTGCGGCGACATTGTTTGGTGCTCCTTTATTTGTGCGATCGCAACTGGGGCGTCCCTGGGAAACCGAAGACGAAACCGTCGCCAACCAACAGCGACTGCGGCGAATTCTGGTAGATTTGTTAAGTCGCTGTTCCATGCTTTACCTTTGTCACAGCGAACTAGCCGTCAACGGACAAGAGCAAACAGGGCCACTTCTGCCTCTAATTAACAGCTCTGTTTCTTGTCAGCAGTCAGGCTAAGGAATTTGGCAGGAGGCAAGAAAATTATGAATGCAAAGATTTTCATTTTTTCAACCCTTGGATAGCTCATTGAGGCTGACTTCAATTCAGACTTTTAGGTTCCAGCCAAATCCGGCGATATTATAGTTTACCCAAAACCCACATCAAAACTTGCAAACATTACTATTTTTAGCACAAAAAATTCCTGAGTTCAAAAAAATCTATAGCCCTGGCAATTTTGATTTATTATGCTAGAAATGAGCGAGATTATTAATCAATAATAAGTCAGATTTGAGGCAAAAAACTGAGATTAATCAGTTCTTAAAGTTAATCGGAACCGTCGTTTAAAGGAGCCAAAATAATGCCCAGTGCAGTACCACGTATCATAATTGAGCCAACTCCAACTCCAGAACCAGCACCAACGCCAACTCCAGAGCCAACGCCGACACCGACACCGACACCGACACCGGCACCGACACCGGCACCGACTCCCCCTCCCTCTGGGGACGACACATTTGGCGGCATAGACGACACCTTGGGCGGAGGCGGTACCACACCCTCAATGATCGGAGGCGTGATCCGGGGCACAGAAGCCAACGACTCTTTAGGAGGCAGTCCCGGCCCCGACGTGATTTCCGGGCTGCAAGGCAACGATACCGTGCTAGGCAACTCCGGCGACGATTTAGTATTTGGCAACGAGGATGACGACGTGCTGTTCGGCGGGCCCGGCAACGACGTACTCGACGGCGGTTCAGGACTCGATACCATGTACGGAGGTAAAGGCAACGACTCCCTCGATGGGGGAAATAACCCCGACCTCCTGTATGGCAATGACGGCAACGACACGGTAATCGGAGGCGAAGGCAAAGACACGGCCTACGGCGGCAAAGGCGGGGACAGCTTGCGCGGCGGGTCGGGCGACGATAGCTTTTTGGGCGACAAAGGCGACGACATCGTGTGGGGCGACCAAGGTAACGACTCGCTCTTCGGTGGCGACGGCGAAGACTTGCTATTTGGCAACGAAGGAGGCGACTGGCTCTACGGAGATGCCGGCGCGGACACAATTTTTGCTGGCGACGGTGACGACATTGTGTTTGGAGGTGCTGGAGATGACATCATCGACGGCGGTGCTGGCAACGACGTGCTGTGGGGCGACGAAGGCAAAGACATTGTGGCCGGAGGCGAAGGCAGAGATGTCTTTGTCATCGGTGGCTTCAGTTCCCCCAGCGGCAGCAGCAACGGCACTAACCCGGCATTTGTGACCACAGGCGGCCCGGATATCGCCGATGCTGACATTTTTACAGACTTTCGCCAAGGCGAAGATTCGATCGGACTCAGCGGCGACCTCAAGTTTGAAGATTTGGTAATCTTCCAAAGCACCGACAACAAAGCCGGCAGCACAATTATTCGCAACGGAGTCAGCGGCGACTTTTTAGCAGTATTGCCCGGAGTTGACAGCAGAACCCTGGGACGCAACTCCTTTGTAATTGCCCCCACAGTTCCTGGCAGCGCTACCCCGCTGCCCCTGCCCACGCCGAGTCCGAGCCCGACGCCGACTCCGACTCCCACACCGACACCGACACTAAGTCCGACTCCCACACCGACTCCTACAGACACTCCGACTCCCACAGACACTCCAACACCGAGTCCGAAGCCGATGTTCCCGACGCCGACGGCAAGTCCGACGCCGACACTGACGCCGACTCCGACAGGAAGTCCGACGCCTAGTCCGAGTCCGATTCCAATCGCCACTCCCAATCAGCTTCCAATAGCAGTTAACGACAACTTCACCACGGTTTCGGGTCAAGAACTAAGTCTCAACGTTCTGTTCAACGACACCGATGGGGACAAGAACCCTCTGACTGTCACGACTTTTACTCCAGTAGCCAAGGGGAGCTTGACTCCATTGGGCGGTGGCTTATTCAAATACACCCCGAATCCAGGCTTTTCGGGTGCTGACAGCTTCAGCTACTCCATCTCAGACGGCAACGGCGGCACTGCTCAAGGCCTAGTAACTATCAACGTCAGCAACCCGCCCCAGCTAGTAATTAACGAGGGTGTGGTGGTTGCCAAAGCTGCTCCTACCCAGACAATAACCGCTGCCGATTTGTTGGTGACAGATCCTGACAACTCGCCTTTGGAAATTGTTTACACGATTACCAAAGCTCCCGATGCTACTAGAGGTTTTGTGCAAAGGGGCGCCACTTTTCTCACTGTCGGCGACAAATTTACCCAAGACGATATCAACAACAATATTGTCAAATACAACTTGCTGGCTGCTGGTGGCAGCGATAGTTTCACGTTTACAGCCTCCGATGGGTCTTCCAAGATCGGGCCGGCATCCTTCAGTATTACGGTGGTAGATAATATTGTCGATCGCACCGCACTCCCGGCAAGCACCTTTGCAGGCAGCAACCTCAGCGACTACATCATTGGCGGGGCCGGCAACGATACCATCTCAGGCGGTGCGGGGGACGACATCCTCGACGGCAGGGGTGGCGACGACTTCCTATTCGGTGAAGCCGGTAACGACTCGCTGCTGGGTTCGATCGGCAACGACAACCTCGACGGCGGACTGGGCAACGACACGATCGACGGCGAAGACGGCATAGATTTGCTAATCGGCGGACTGGGCAACGATTTGATGTTCGGTGGCAATGACAACGACACCATCTTGGGCGGTGACAACAACGACACCATTGACGGCGGTGCAGGCAATGACTCGATCTTGGGAGAAGCGGGCGACGACTCGATACTTGGAGGTATTGGCAGCGATACCTTATTGGGTGGAATTGGCGACGACTCGATCGAGGGCGGTGCAGGCGACGACATCCTCGACGGCAGCATCGGCAGAGACTTGCTCGACGGCGGTATCAATAACGATTTCATCTCCGGCGGCGACAGCGAAGACACGATTTTAGGGGGAGAAGGCAGCGACACAGCACTCGGAGGTACCGGCAACGACTACATATTAGGTGAGGGTGGCAGCGACTCTCTGTTCGGCGAAGCGGGAGACGATACTGTAGACGGCGGCGCCGGCAGCGACTGTCTCAGCGGCGCCTTCGGCAACGACTTGGTATTGGGTGGCGATGACAATGACTCGCTTTCCGGCGGTGCGGGCAATGACATTTTGGGCGGCGGGAACGGTTCTGACTTGCTGACAGGCGATGCTGGTAATGATTTCTTCTACTACGAAACTCCGAGTGAAGGTGTGGATATCATTGCTGACTTTAACGCCAATGGTACCGGCACCGACAGATTCTTGTTCAGGTCATCAAATTTTGGAGGTTTAACCAACTCGGGAACTACTAACGATTTCACCAGTTTTATCGTCAGGAATATCGGCAGCGGTGGCGACAACATCAGCAAGCAAGAAGTGATTTTGTTTGAATCTAAATTTGACAACGCTCAAGCAGTCAATGCAGTGTTGAAGAATCAAAACGGTTCGAGCAAAACAGGAGCTTTCTTCGTGTATCTGAACAATACTTTTAACCAGTATGTTCTCGGCTTTGACCCGAATGTGGCAGACGACAGTCTCCCAGCTTTCGATTTGGCAGTGTTGAATTCTATTCCTACAGTGCCGGGAGCTCTGAGCACCGTCATTACTGCCTCTGACTTTAAGTTTATCTAGTCGTTTTTGAGTAGCGTCGCAAGGAGTCCGAAAAATGCCCAGTGCAGTACCAAGAATTATTATACCGGAGACCACTCCTACGCCGTCGCCGGGGACTTCTCCGACGATGACGGGGACTTCTCCGACGATGACGGGGACTTCTCCGACGATGACGGGGACTTCTCCGACAATGACGGGGACTTCTCCGACGATGACGGGGACTTCTCCGACAATGACGGGGACTTCTCCGACAATGACGGGGACTTCTCCGACGATGACGGGGACGGGCCCAGGGATTACGATCGTACCCGTGGTTAGACCAGTTCCGACTGTACCCACGCCTCCCCCACAGCCGCTGTTTGTCGATGGCGTAGTTGTCGCCAATGACGGGAATAACTATTTAATCGGCAGCTTGTTCAATGACACTATTTCCGGGCGCGACGGGGACGACACGATTCTGGGTCGGGACGGGGACGATATCATCAGGGGCGAAGACGGTAACGATTATCTCAATGGTGGCGCTGATAAAGATATTGTCGAGGGTGGCCGTGGCAATGACACGGCGCGCGGCGGCAAAGGCGATGATTTAGTTTCTGGCGAACTGGGGGACGATATAGCTTTTGGCGATCAGGGCAACGATGTTGTTTTGGGTGCTGAAGGCAACGATACGCTGTACGGCGGTAAAGGGAATGACTGTCTGCGTGGAGGTGGCGAGGACGACCTGATTT
Source organism: Microcoleus sp. A6-C6 (assembly GCF_036705955.1). Lineage (NCBI taxonomy): Bacteria > Bacillati > Cyanobacteriota > Cyanophyceae > Oscillatoriales > Microcoleaceae > Microcoleus > Microcoleus sp. A6-C6. The sequence continues at coordinate 107,456 of NZ_JAUBVR010000012.1, forward strand.
TTGGCGACAAGGGCAATGATACTGTTTCTGGCGACACGGGTAATGACTGCCTGATCGGCGCTGCGGGCAATGATATTCTTTTGGGCGGCGACGGCGGGGATGTCATCAGCGGCGGTGTTGGTAACGATACTGGTGACGGTGGCGAGGGTGATGACCTGCTATTTGGGGGAGATGACAATGATTCTCTGTCTGGAGATGCTGGGGATGATATTCTTTCGGGCGATCGCGGGTCTGATACTCTGACAGGAGGCGATGGTTCGGATATCTTTGTTCTCGGTAGGGTTGGTACGTCGGTTTCTAGTAACGGGTTTCTGACTACTGGCGGCCGCGAGATCGGTGATGCTGATTTAATCAGAGATTTTAAGGCAGGAGATGCGATCGGTCTAGCTGGAGGTCTGAACTTTACACAGTTAAACATCTTCCAGGGTCAAGGATCGAATTCTAGCAACACGATTATTCAGGACAAGCAAACTGGCGAATTTTTGGCGGTGTTGGTTGATGTGCGATCGAACTCGCTCGATGAATCGAGGTTCACTACGGCTCAAATACCGCGCGTAGAAGACAATCCCTTCACAATTCAGGGGACAAGTCCTTCTCCAACAACGGGGACAAATCCTTCTCCGACACCGACGGGGACAAATCCTTCTCCGACACCGACGGGGACAAGTGCTTCTCCGACACCAACGGGGACAAGTGCTTCTCCGACACCGACGGGGACAAGTGCTTCTCCGACACCCGCAACGGGGACAAAACCTGTTACCACACCGGTACCGACGGGGACAACTGCTTCTCCAACTCCTAGTCCGACTCCGGCGACGACTCCGACTCCGGCGACGACTCCGACTCCGGCGACGACTCCAACTCCGGCGACGACTCCAACTCCGGCGACGACTCCGACTCCGGCGACGACTCCGACTCCGGGGACAAGTCCGAGTCCGACTCCATCACCATCACCGGGGACAAGTCCGAGTCCAACTCCGTCGCCGGGGACATTGCCGACACTGATTACGAGTCCGACTCCGACTACGGGGACATTGCCGAGTCCCAGTCCTTCTATCGTCCCGACTCCAACGGCGACAACTCCAACTCCTCCACCTTTCGGCGGGGGGCCAGTGCCACCGAGTTTTACCACTCCGACTCCTAACGAACTCCCGATCCTAGAAACTGGCAAGACGCTGACTGCTTTGCAGAATTCGCCTCTGTCTCTCAGCATTTCGCAGCCCACAGATCCAGAGGGCCAGCCCCTATCGATCGGAGTCATCGGAATTCCCAATCCGACTTTTGGTCAAGTAGTTGTCGGTACAACTCCGATCGCCCTGAACCAAAAATTGACAGTTCTGGAATTGCTAGGTTTGAAGTTCCAACCTAAAACAGATGTAATCGGGCAAGCCGGTTCGTTCAGCTACAGCGTAGCGGACGACCAAGGTGGCACGGCGGCAGCCTCAGTGGCGATTAACATCAACTCTTTCGATGCGTCCTCAACCCTTCCGACGACGCTGCCGCCGGTACTTGGCGATGACGGCATCGTATTTACGAGTACGAATAATTTGCTGCCCACTTTCATCGATGTGCTCGCCAACGACTCCAGCCCACAAAAAGGGCCGCTCAGCATTATCAATGTCGGTACGCCGAAACTGGGCATAGCTGTGAATCTGGGCACTCAGGTGCAGTTCATCCCCGGCAACGTAGCGGGTACAACTACTTTCACCTACAGCGTCAGCGACGGATTCGGGACACTTCCGGGCGTAGGTACGATCGCCGTTTCCATCTTGCCGGCTGATAGCGGGCCTAACAGTTTGGTTGGTGGCTCTTTGCCAGATAATTTGAACGGTTTTGCAGGGGCAGATACTGTTGATGGCCAAGGTGGCAACGATACGATCAACGGCGGTTTGGATAACGACGTGCTCGTAGGTGGCTTCGGTGCAGATACCATGACGGGTGGCGGAGGCAGCAATCAATTCCGCTATACCAGCCCTGCTGAGGGTGGGCCGGTGTTTGATGCGGCTTCTTCGGCGGCGATCGATGCTGCGATCGCCGCTGGCGGATACGATGTGATTACTGATTTTACTGGTCTCGGTGTGCCGATCGCCGATCAGTTTAATTTTGCCCCCGGATTCCCGAATCTGAGTAGTGGCACCCAAGTTCTACTGAATGTGCAGACAACTGTTTCTGCAAATATTCTGGGAGGAAGTGCCTTCTTGTTTGCCTACGATTCCGGTGGCAATACATACATCATTTATGATGGCAATGGCAATAACCTCGCCGGCAACGATTCTCGCATTTTGGCGAAGTTAAATGGTGTAACTGGGGTGACATCTCTTTCGGGATTTGACTTCACGTTTATCTAGGAATAGATAGGAAACCACAGAAAAACGCAGAAGACGGGGCGGTTGAAACCGCACCTAGACAAACAAAACCCGCTTGTATAGCGGGTTGAAGACCATAACAGTTGAAATTACGTTATTTTCTTCAGTCCGCGTCGGCGGACTTTGTTTGTGTAGACGCGGTTTCAACCGTACGTCCTCGTTTGTATAGACGCGGTTTCAACTATATCTAAATTTGATTATCCTCAGAAAAAAGCCCCAATAAAGGGCCGAGAATAGCACCGAAAACAAAGCCACCGGCGTGGGCCCAGTAAGCAACTCCCCCGGATTCCATGCCGACACTTGCCGGCGCATTTAACGAAGCCAGGCCGCTCAATGCTTGCTGTGCAAACCAAAATGCTAGAAAGAAGAAAGCGGGGATTCTGACGGTAGTAATAAAGATTCCCAAGGGCAGCAATGTCAAAACTTTGGCTTGGGGATATCTGAGAATGTATGCTCCCATCACGCCTGCGATCGCGCCGCTAGCACCCAAGGAAGGAATAGCCGATGCTGAGGAAAAATACCACTGAGTTAGTGATGCTAAAACGCCGCAGGTAAGGTAAAATATTATAAATTTAACGTGCCCTAAACGGTCTTCTACGTTGTTGCCAAAAATCCACAAAAATAACATATTTCCGGCAATGTGCAGAAAGCCTGCGTGCAGGAATTGCGAGCTAATTAGGGCTTGCTGAATAATTGATCGCTTTTTGGTGATCGGGAGTGATCGATTATTCAACCAGAGTTAGACATGAGTTT
>NZ_JAUBVR010000140.1:0-6603 GCF_036705955.1 Microcoleus sp. A6-C6
GACTTCTTGTTTCGCCGATCATATCTTAGGTTCTTCTGAACCTTTGTGTCAAGCTTAATGAAGATGCTCTTACCCTGAACAAACACCAAGAACGAATTGTTAATTACCACTATTATCAGTCAAATAAGATTTGTTCGATTGGCTCGGGTGCTGTGGAATCAGCAATCAAACAAATTGGTCGTCGTATCAAAATTTCTGGTGCACAATGGAATGAGCAAAATGTCCCGCAAGTTTTGGCGCATCGAGTAGCTTACTTAAATGGAATGATTGGTGTCAATCCCAAGGCAGCAGCTTAAATTATCGTCAGTATAAATACTGATTGCATAACTGTTATGCTCCCTATCGAGGGCGATCGCCCGTCAGTTTTTGGCAGCATCCTTGAATATCGATTTAACGGAATCATTAAATATTATTTCTCGCATCCTACTCTTTGTTTCCCACCTTTATAGCATACCTGGAATTGTATTTATTTGCCAGCCCTTAAATCAAATTTTTCCAGTTTCCAACTGTATTTTTTTCGGACAAATATCATCATCGTACCAACCAGTCAAAGCCACCGCCAAAGCATCCGCCGCATCATCAGGTTTCGGAATATAACCCAACTCCAACTCCCGCGCCACAGCCTCTTGCACTTCCGATTTATCAGCATTGCCGCGGCCGGTCAAAGCTTGCTTAATTTGAGCAGGCGTAAACTCAAACAGCGGCACTCCGCACTGAGCCAATACTAGCGTCAAAACGCCTCGTGCTTGAGCTACAAGTATGGTATTTCCCATTTTGTAAAAAAACAGTTTTTCGGCAATTGCCAAATCTGGTTTTACCTCGTCTATTACCGTGTGCAAATCTTCGTAAATTGTTTTTAGGCGCTGTCCCATTTCCTGCTTTGGCGTTGTTTTAATCACGCCACAATCAATCAGGGAAACGCTATTTTGGTCTTGTTTACCTGGGATGATATGACAAGAAATCGCGCCGTAGCCTAGATTTGCCAAGCCCGGATCTAATCCTAAAATTCGTGTTTTCATTCACATTTATTGATTGTTTGTCTCATATCAAATCCGATTAATCGCACCAGAAAAGCTTCTGTACAGATTCTCACTTCCCAATTATTCCATTCTTTGCTCTAAGATCCGGTCAGGTGTTGTACATTTAAATTGTATATCTTGATGACCATCACAAATCATCCAATCCTCTCCCGGAATCCCCTTCTCCCCGTCGGGTCATCGATCGCCATATACAATCTAAAATATCGCTTCGCTAACGTTCCTATCTTCGGAGAAAAAAACACTAACCCAAGCGTATTACATGATATAGTCATTTTTCATCGCAGCCTGTTTTCTTTTTTACCGTGGTTTTTTTTGAGTTTTTAGCGCACTATTCCATATAACTCGGTCATGTAACTCTGTCACAATCTTTTTCAAGATGCTATCTTCACACCACTGCTTGTAATGCCAGAATACAGCCGACTGCAATCTTAATCTGTAATGCTAATATATCGAGGCTGATACTTGATTCGCTCGATCCAAGATTGAATTTCCGGAAACCGCGTCAAGTCAAATCCGCCTTCCCCAGCAACGTGAGTGTAAGCAAATAAACCTATGTCAGCGATAGAATAGCGATCGCCCACAAAAAAGTCATTCTGTTCTAAATGCTGTTCCATCACCCCCAAAGCAGCATAACCCGGTGCTTGTTTTTGTTGCAATGCTGCTTGATATTGCTCAGCTTTCCCTGTCAAATACCAAAAACGAGAAGTTGCAATAAAAGGTTCATGGCTGTACTGTTCAAAAAACAACCACTGCATCACTAAAGCACGTTCAAATTTATCGCTGGGGAAAAACTCAGTTCCTTCACTCAAGTAAAACATAATCGCATTCGATTCAAAGAGCAACTTACCCGGTGCAATCTCTAAAACCGGAATCCGCCCGTTAGGGTTTTTGACCAGAAATTCGGGTGTGCGACTTTCTTTTTGGAGAATATTAATTGGCGTGCGATCGATCGCAAGATTGAGCTGCGTTAATAGCAAGCGAACTTTATAGCAATTACCCGATGGGGCATATTCGTAAAGCTTGAACATGAGTATTGAGGAGATTTTAATCTCTTAAATTATCTCATGATTTAGATAATTTAGGCAAGATTAGTTAACAGTTGTTTGCTAATATTATACTAATCCTGAAATATAGTGCTACATATAGATTGTTTTATGCGATCTGTCGGGATACCGCATTGCCTTGTTCTTCTGGAAATCTACGAGTTTTAATGATTGGTATAAGATTATAAATTGTAGCAACATTTTTGGGGATTGGTATTATTTTGGTGATTTTTGGCGATCGGCAAAACCAGCAACTTCTCCCAGCGTATAAAGCGGCCTGCCCTTCACCTCCTCATAAATCCGCCCAATATACTGGCCCAAAATCCCAATACTGACCAACTGCACCGCACCCAAAAAGAAAACCGCCATAATTATAATTGTCAAACCACTTAATCCCGAACCCGGAGAGAAAAGACGCCAGTACAAAACCAGAAAAGCCATTAAAACAGACACCAAAGCCGAAAATAAACCCAAATAAATCGACAGTTGCAAAGGAACTTTTGAAAAAGAAACTAAACCGTTCATCGCCAAAGCAAAAGATTTGCTAAAGGTATACTTAACCTCGCCAGCAAAACGCGGATCACGTTCAAACTTAACCGCAGTTTGTTTGAAACCAATCCAAGCCCGTAGTCCCCGAATGTAGCGATTGCGTTCGGGCATAGCATTGAGCACATTCACTACGCACCTATCCATTAAACAAAAATCGCCCGTATCTATGGGAATATCAACATCAGCAAGATTCCGCAAAATACGATAATACATATAAGCTGGCAACCGCTTAAACCAACTTTCTTGACGGCGTTGAGTGCGCTGGGCGTAAACAACTTGATACCCGATCCGCCACTGTTCTACCATATCTAGAATTAGCTCTGGGGGGTCTTGCAAATCGCCGTCCATGATGACGACAACTTGACCACTAGAAAAGTTTAAGCCAGCAGTTACAGCTATTTGGTGGCCGAAATTGCGGGCTAAACTGAGGTAACAAATTCGCGAGTCTTGTTCGTGCAATTCTCGCAAAAGTTCCAAAGAGCGATCGCGGCTGCCATCATTGATTAAAATTAATTCTACTGGGCCGTCGAGGTGCTCCATCACCCCGCTAATTCGTCTATACAATTCAGGGAGGTTTTCTTCTTCGTTATAGATGGGAATTATCAAGGAATACTTAGGTGTATGGTTCATCGCAGTTTTTGGTAGATCGTATTTTCAATTGTCAAATCAAGAGTCTATTTTTTGCCGAAGGCACTGGCGGCTTCTAGGAAAAGCTTCTGCACGTAATTTCGCTCTTCTATCCCGACAAAGATAGCCCACAAAATATCAGCGTACCAACATTTATATAATTTATTAAATAGGAAAAATTCAAGGCAGTATAAAACTGACACCAGCCAAGCGAAAATATCTGTTATCATAGATGTTTGGTCGGACTAAAAAATTTACAATAATCACCCATAGATTCAAAATTGTATGACAAATTCCAATGATCTTTGGCAAGCAAATCAAGACTTAAGCGAAGCTTGTCTCCAACATCCGTTTGTCAGAGGCATTGCTGACGGTAGCCTAGCCCAAAATAGTTTTGCATATTACGTTGCACAAGACGCATTTTTTCTGAGAGCCTTCGCTCGTGCTTACAGCATTGCTGCGGCCAAAGCACCAGACTGGGAGGGATTTGAAATCCTCCACAATCTCGGTAGCGGTGTTTTAGAAGAACTTGGCTTGCATCAAGGATATGCAGCGAAATGGGGTGTAAACTTGTCAGAGGCAAAACCGGGAATCGCTACCAGGCGCTACACGGATTTTTTATTAGCGACAGCCTGGGGAAGCGGTGTAGGTTTGACTGTAGCGGCGATGACTCCTTGCTTGCGGTTGTATGCTTTTTTGGGACAGCAGTTAGCTAAGCCTAAAATACCGGAACACGCCTTGAGCGAGTGGATTTTTACCTATAGCAGCCCTGAGTTTGAGATTTTAGCAAAACAACTGGAAAGTTTGGTCGATCGCTATGCCGACACAACGCCGGAATTGTAAGGATTCAGGTCTAAGATTGTGGAATCAGAGAAGGCATGAAAAAGTTACAAGAATGGGCAGATAGAGCATCACGGAAAAAAGCCATTGCACTTTTACCTTGAAATCTACAAGTCTGAATCACAGATAGCAAATCAGCAGTTTGTTCAAACCGAAACATGGAGCGGGAACCGCCAGATACTTTACGTTTAGTCACAGCTAATCGCAGAGAACGTTCTGCTAAATTATTGTCTGGAGGAATTTCAGGGTGGTCTAAAAAGTACCACCATTGGTGCGCTTTCTCACGCAACGAGCGCAGCAACAGTCCAGCAGCATAACCAACATGACCCATCCAAGTATTTAACAATTCTGCCAGTCTGGTCTTAAAGTCCCTCGCCCAAGTGTGATAATCGAGTTCTTCAGGGTGTTCGCGCCATTGTCGATGTTGTCGAAATGCCTCATCAATTAATTCCAAAAACGCCTCTGCGATAACAGTATTGTTGCCGTGACTAATTTGAAGAACTTTCTTAAAATGTTGCCGTAGATGCGCCAAACATTTCTGCTGTGCCCCAACAACCACACCGCTGTATACGCTAAAGTCATCAGAGCTCAATACTCCAGCTTGCCTCGTTCCCCAGCATCGTCTCTAATTCGGCACGCAGGGCGAGTGTCTGCCGCATGAAACAGGCAAAAATCTTTACCCGTAGCTGTCCACAACCATTCTTTGACTCCCTTGACACACCACGGGGTTTCATCGACATGGACGTTAGCTTGTAACCCACATTCCGCAGATATTCAGACAAATTTAATAATTTTAAATTTGGAGGCAGGAAACCCTGAAGTAAATACCTAGCAAAGATTTCAACTTTTGCTAAAATTAGATAATAGAGTCAGCAACCAAGGTGTAAAAAATCATGAATAAGCCCCAAGACGAAATTAAAGTCCTCAATATAGACCATTTAGGAATAATAGCCGGAATTATCGATGAAATGGAACTGGTAGAAATAGTGAATCAACAAGTGGGAATCAAATCAAAAGAGATGCTAACTCCTGGACAAGTAATGAAAGCGATGATTTTGAATGGATTAGGGTTTTTAAGCGCCCCTTTATACCTATTTGAGCAGTTTTTCGTCGGCAAAGCAACAGAACATCTCCGCCATCGAAGGAGTATTACCATCACATTTAAATGATGACCGACTAGCGAGAGCATTAGACAAATATTATGCAGTAGGCATAACACAACTATTTACAGCAATCGCCCTAAAAGCCGCCGAAAAATTTCAAGTAAAAATGAATAGCATACATTTGGATGGAACTTCAATGTATGTACATGGAGAGTATGCAAAACCGTCAGAAAAAGGAGTAGATTCAGTCAAGATTGAGCCATTCGAGAAAATTCAAGAATCTGAGCCAGAATCAGAGATGAAAGCCATAGAGCTCAAACATGGATATTCGAGGGATCATCGACCAGACCTCAAGCAATTTATTATTGACATGATTTGTACAGGAGACGGAGACATACCATTATATCTCAAAATAGACTCAGGAAACATCGATGACAAAAGTGTGTTTGTAGAGCGATTAAAAGAATTCAAAAAATCCTGGACATTTGAAGGGATAAATGTAGCAGATAGTGCCTTATACACCAAAGATAATATCATCGCCATGAGCGAAATGAAATGGATAACTAGAGTTCCTTTAAGTATAAAATTAGCTCAGGAGAAAATCTCAAATATCGAAGATAACGAATGGACAGAAAGTGAAATATCAGGATATAAAATAGCCGAAAGATCGAGTGATTATGGAGAGGTAGAGCAAAGATGGTTAATAGTAGAAAGTGAGGCGAGGAAAAAATCAAGTATTAAACAAATAAATAAGCAAGTAGAAAAACAAAAAGAAAAAGCAGAAGCCTCTCTACGTAAGCTGTCTAAGCAAGAGTTTGCTTGCGAGCCAGATGCTAAAATGGCTATAGAAAAATTATCAAATTCATTCAAATATCATAAAATCAACAATATTCAATATCAAAAAACAGCCGAATATGAGCAATCAGGTAGACCAAGTAAATTGGCAAAGCCTACTCAAATCAATTATCGAATAACAGGTGAGTTAGAGACTAAATTAGAAGTAATTGAATCTGAAAAAACTCGGGCAGGCAGATTTATTTTAGCAACAAATGTTATCGATAAGAATGAATTGAGTAATGAGAACGTACTCAAAGAATACAAAGCGCAACAATCAACAGAAAGAGGATTTAGATTCCTGAAAGATCCGTTGTTTTTCACTTCAAGTGTCTTCGTAAAAAATCCTCAGAGAGTAGAAGCAATTGCCATGATAATGGGACTGTGTTTGTTGGTCTATACCCTAGCACAAAGAAAGCTTAGACCAGGGTAAGAGCATCTTCATTAAGCTTGACACAAAGGTTCAGAAGAACCTAAGATATGATCGGCAAAACAAGAAGTCAGAACCAGAAACATATAATCATTATTCATAGCTGCCCGCTTCATTTTTTGTCGGAGACTACGTTG
>NZ_JAUBVR010000141.1:0-6460 GCF_036705955.1 Microcoleus sp. A6-C6
TCTGGCTTTTCGCTCATCTGACTACATTACCATATTTTTCGGCTCTCAATCAACTATTTTTTACCTGAATCCTTACTCTAGTAGTATCGTAATTTGGGGAATATTTAGAGGTTTAGACTTGAAATAATCGATATTTAGACTCAACATTTCAATCAAGCCGACATCATCTGATACACTAGCTTTTGTGCAGTGAGTAAAAAATAAATCCAAGCGTATCAACGGCTAGGTGTCTTTTAATACGATTTGTAGATTTGTAGAAACAAAACCCTTTCGACTCAATACTAGCGTTACAGGTATTTTTTACGGCTTGTGAGTCTATAATCATTAATGTAGTCCATTTGGCTTGTTTTTTACCTGCTCACGTACTTGACTATGTAATAGCCTCATCAGCTCTTCTATCACTCCCTGTGTTCGCCACTGCTTGTAATGCCAATATACAGTGGAATAGGGGGGGCAAATCTTTGGGTAGGTCTTGCCAATTGCAGCCATTCTTTAGTTGATAGAAAATTCCATCTAAGATTTCTCTTTTTGTCCAGTTACAAGGTCTAGTTAACTTCTTCCTGGGCAATATGTCATGTAGTATGGGTTCAATTATTTCCCATTCTGAATCCGTTAGACTGTTACAATAAGGCATGGCTGCTGCTGGATAATGCTTTTGCGGTTATCACAACCACGTAAAAGATGTCAAACGGGCTCTATAAGCAGTAATAACGAATTATCTTTCTAAAACGCCGGAATCTTAAACTTCGCCCCACACTTGGGACATTCCGATCGCACTTTTAACCAATCCTGATAGTGACATACTCCTACACCAACTGAGTACAGTATGGTGTAGGCTTCTGGGCGACTCCAGCTATTGCTTCGGACATTGACTGAGCTTTAAGAGCGGGATGACCCACCGCCCTATTTTTTATATTTATCGCAGCATTGTGATCGCGGTCAAGACTACATCCACAATGTAGGCAGTTATGCCATCTTTCATGCAGCTTTTTCGGTACTTTTTCACCACAACCAGAACAATCTTGTGAAGTATTATAGGCACTTACTGGGATTACCAACAGACCAGCATTTACGGCTTTGTTTGTTAGAATCGACAGAAAGCTTGACCACCCAGCGTCCAACACAGATTTAGCTAATTTTGTACGAGCAAGTCCTTTAACATTCAAGTCTTCAACTGCAACAACGTCATATTTTTTCAATAGATTGTTAGCAGTTTTAAAATGAAAGTCTTTACGCTTGTCCGCTACTTTTTTGTGACATTTTCCCAGTTGTTTCACCGCTTTTTGCCTGCGGTTACTGCCTTTTTTACGTCGAGAGACTCGCTTTTGAATAATTCGCAGGCGCTTTTGAGCTTTGCGGTAATGTTGAGGAATTGCCACAGTCTCGTTTTCTGATGTTGTTAAAAAATCCTTCAGCCCAACATCAATTCCCACAATCTTTTGAGGATTGAAGTCTGGTTTAATATCCGGGACTGTTGAATCTTCTAAACTGAGAGTGACATAGTAACCGTCAGCTTTTTTGGTAATAGAGACGGTTTTGATTTTGAATCCATCAGGTATTGAACGGTGCAAAATAACCTTAACTTTTCCGAACATCCGCAAGTTAATTAAGTTATTTTGTAAGCAGCCGTCTTTAATTTGAGGATAGGTGAACGTGCGGTAACGACTGCGTTGTTTAAATCTTGGTCTACCACTACGCTTTCCATTTGTATCACCTTTTAAAAAACGATCGAACGTTACCTTAACTCGCTTGACTACATCTTGAAGGACTTGAGAATAAATATCGGCATACCAAGGATGAGTTTTTTTGAGTTGAGGTAACGTCTTTTTTTGACTATAATAATCGGGATTATCTCGCAGTTCAGGTAAATAGCAAATTAGCGGACACGCATTAACAGGCGAACGGTTTTCTTCGTACCAGTTAAATCGATCTCCCAACAAATAATTGTACTGTGCACATAACATTGACAACCATCTGTCAATCTCAGTGGCTTGCAACTTTGTTGGACGTAATCGATACTGGTAAGAAGTTTTCATTAAGCGGTGAATGTGTAATTTCAGTCGCGACTTATCAATTAGTATTAATATAGTTGAATGCGTTACTTTATGTCAAGTACGTAAATAAATATTTTATTTGCACACTCAGAGAGACTTCTATTATTAAGTATTAACTTTTATTACCCAATCTCAACTGGCTACAGAAATGGTTAAAAAGGTGTATTGAAAAAAGTCGAATAAAATAATTTGTTCGTCTAAAATAATTTGTTCGTCTCGTCATCCACCCGCCCACCGCTCAAAACATAGTTTTGAATTGGTTGACGGGTGGAATCAGGAGTCTCACCGCGTCTTTCATCCCACACGCTTGTCGAAGCGATTATAGTGTGGGGATTCCCGTCTGCTTAGCTAATGTCGTAAGCGAAGCAGACCGAAGGTATCGCCCCAACATCCCCAAATACCAAATCCGATCGCCCAGTAGGGACACGACACCACGCCGTGTCCTTAATCGTAACCTATCGGCGACAGCCTTCAGCGATTGCCCTTAACACCGCTAGCCGCACTTCAGGATGAGCTTTCTCAAGCCCATTAGCCCGAAAAATCCAGTGTCCGCTGCCCGCGTGCTCGATCGCAATCTTCTGTCCATCCGGCAAAACGATTTGCCACCAATTCAAAACAGTGGCTTTAATCAGTTGGCAATGAATCTCGCTCAATTGAGCCTCCATGAGTTTCAGTTGACGCATGATTGGATTTTGGGCAGATGACTTCATGATTTTTTTCCTTAAATAAATTGGATAGTTTCTCGGCTGGGATTTCAGTTTGCTTATTTTTCAGCTTAATTTCACTTTCTGAGCTTTTCGCTTTTACTTTACCTTCCGAACTTTTCGCCTTCACTTCCCTTGTACCACCTTTAGGCTCAATTTTCACTCCAAAACCTTTAGATTTAACTTTACCTTGAGCAGAAATTGAAGACTGTTCCGCTGCGGGCTTCTTAAACTCCGCGTCCAGTTGGTCTAAAATCTCCTCTTGTTCGGGAGTATGTTCCGCCGGCTGCTCCAAATTTTTGGGGTTGTATTCGTCAACCAGCCTCCCCAGAAATTCCGAAATTGACATTCCCGCAGCCGCTGCTTTTTTTGTTAAAAGGGCGTAGGTGTCGGTTTTGATCCGAATTTGTTTAAGCCGGAGGTTGGGATTATTGTCAACAGTTTCGGCTATAGTTACTGCGGTAATCCTTTCTTTTGGTATGACATCCACAACTTCTTGCCACTTTTCCTGTAAAGCGCAGTCGCCGTATTGGTCGGTTACTGCGTGTTTGAACAAGGGGACAACTTGAGCAACGCAGCTTGGCAAAATCTCAAATCCGGCTTTAATTAAGCGCAGGCAAATGGCAGCAGATTTGATAATTTGGGTGCAGTAAAAATACTGTCTGCCTAATGCTTGTTCGCAGTAACTTTTGAAAGTTTTGAACTTGTCTTTATACAATCGCAGTTTTCGGATCGCGTCCAGCATGATTCCTTGCCGCACGTAGTCGAGGAATCCCCTTTTTATTTCGCCTGTGAGGTAGTCTAAATCGTGAAAGGGAGATTGATTCTGGATTTCTTCTTCAAAGTCTAGCAGCGGGCCTGCAAAGTGAAAGTTGGAGGCGATATCGCCTAGGTAGAAATTTTCGGTAGATGTGGTCACGATCGGGAATGGGTGGAGAAAGGGAACGATAGCACGGAAGTTGGGCGATCGCAAAGTGGAATTTTTGGTCGGGTTCTTTGATACAATTTTGAGTTGGGTTGTGCTGTAGGTCGATCGACCTTTTACATCGCATCACCTCCGGGCGCGTTGAGGGAAAGGAGCTTGAGGTATGCACTCAAGCCCCGAAAATACTAAGGGTATGCAGGTGCACAATTAATAGAAACTACAAATAAGGCAGCTCGCTATAAACCAAAGCGTTTCCACCGTCCGGCTAAATGAGCCGCCTTTCTGTTGTCTATACTTACACAATCATACTTGTAACTTTCTGGTCTGTCAACAAGTTTGCTTGTAAATTTTCCGTGATATGCCCAGAAATAAACAAACTCAAGAGTCCAAAGATATACCAGCACTGCAAATCTTGCGGGAGGCTGTTGGTTTATCGCAATCGGCCTTAGCAAAACAAATTCCCGACAAAACGGGCGCAAAAACCCTAAGTCAACAAGCAATCAGTAACTGGGAGCGAGGATTAGACGAACCCGAACTGACAATTGCTCAAATGAAAGCCCTTTGCAAAGCTCTCGGAAAAACGCTTAACGATTTACCCAACGATTTAGGGCCACCAAATCCTGAGTGATAACTAAAAAGTCCAAAAGGTCGATCGACCTTTCAACGCTCAATCTGTAATTTTCCCTCTCAGAGCCTTAATCTGCCCCCGCTTGGTTTTGCTGTCGAGACGCTTGCGCTGGGAACTACGAGTCGCTTTGCTCGGTTTGCGCCTTTTCGGGATGACGATCGCATTTTTAATCAACTCTTGCAGCCGTCTCAAAGCCTCCTCCCGGTTTTGTTCCTGGCTGCGGTGCTCCTGAGACTTAATCACAATCACGCCTTCGGAGGTGATGCGTTGGTCACTGATTTGCAATAAACGCTGTTTGTAGCGATCGGGCAATGAGGAAGCGCCGATGTCAAAGCGCAGGTGAATAGCCGTTGCTACCTTATTGACATTTTGCCCGCCCGCACCTTGGGAGCGAATGGCGCTAATCTCGATTTCGCGATCGGGAATAAAGACTGTGTTGGAAATTTCTAGCATGATTGGGCGGGCGATCGAGCAAGCTGTAGAGAAAATTTTGGTAACTGATCTCTAGAATAACTACTTTTTCTACCAATAGATAGTCGCTGCTGAGGGGGCAAACCAGTAAGTATGTAGAAGCAGAGAAGACAGGTTATCAAAACAGATGGCAGACACAAAGCTGAGCATAGTCATTACCAGCGCCGATTCTGAACTCGGACAAGTAACCGTCCGGCGGTTTGTAGCGCAGGGACACAAAGTAACGGGATTGACAGAGGAAAAAGATGGCGCAGCAGCGGTGCATTCCCACGGTGGAATCGCGGTAGAAACTGACCATTCCAATGCTGTGGAACTTAGGGATGCGATTCTGGCGGCAAATGCAGATGTGGTTGTCAACCTCACCCCGCAAAAGGCAAATACCCTGCTCAGCGACGGACAAGATTGGAAAGGATTTGATAAAACGCTTTCTACAACAACTGGTGCACTGCTGACAGCGGTAAAAGACACAAATATTAAGTTGCTAATTCACACTAGCTACACTTTTCTGTACGGCAACACGAGAGATGCGACGGAAAGCACACCGCTGAGTGTACCTGGTGATGACGCAATTTTCAAAATGGCGATCGCCACCGAAAACCAGGTAACAAACAGTCAGGTTCCCAATTGTGTATTGCGGCTGGGATACCTGTACGGGCCTGAATCGGAAGACCTAAAACTGTATATAAAATCGTTTAAACTGGGTCGTCCTTATTTTGCCGGGCCCGAGAGCAATCTGGGAAACTGGCTGCACTTTGAGGATGCGGCGGCGGCTTTGGTAAAGGTAGCCGAACAGCAACCGAGAGGTGCATTTTTTAACGTTGTGGATGGTGTGCCGGTGTCTTTTGCTGATTTTATCGATCGATTCGCCTTCACCCTAGGCAGAAAACGCCCCGCGCGCATCCCCATGTGGCTGACACCGCTAGCACTGGTGTTAGTTGTCACCCCTCAACAAGTCGATTTGTTAAAGCTTACTACTACTGTCAATAGCGATTCATTCCGCCAGCAGTTTGGGTGGAGTCCGCGCTATGTTAGCTACCAAGAAGGTTTACAGCAAACAGTTGATACGTGGGGAGCGAGTGCTAGTTGAATTGTTGGGATTTCAGGCAATTAGTTCGCGATGCAGAACTTCTATATGTCAATATGCTTCGGTTAGCGCTTTTTTGTGTCATTGCGAGGAACGAAGCAATCGCAGTATCTGTTTTTCACAGTTGACTAACTTTTAGTTATTGTAGGGTGCCCAGCGGGCTGAATGTTTTCTCACTTTACCGATCGTTTCGCCTGACGCACCCTATGAGCTGGCATACAAACAACCGATGTAGCCATTGCATATCCTGGTATATAAATTAGTTACAATGTTTAGATGTCAGGATGAATTCGATTAGTTTTTTTCTATCCCATAACTCTATGTCGTTAGATTCAGCCAGGTTGTAAGCGTTTTCTGTAAATCTGTTGTTGGTGATGACTCTGCCTTTATTTCCTTTGTAATGTCTGACGGCTCCTGCTACTTTTTGAACAGCTTTAATACCAACTAGATTTTTGCTTCTTTTCGCTTGAACCACAGTTTTTGATCCATCTTTGTATAAAATTAAATCAGCCCCATAATCTTGACGGGTGCATCTCACTTTGGCGAGTATGCCAAAAAAGGGTTAAAATGAAAAAGCTAGTAAAATTGCCAAAT
>NZ_JAUBVR010000142.1:0-6247 GCF_036705955.1 Microcoleus sp. A6-C6
CTCCCCTCAGCTTCCTGGGTTTTGGGGCGGTATTTGTTGCATCCGCCGTGGCTGGGAGGACGTTAAGCGTGCGATCGGGGCGGGTATTTTTTCGGCGATTTTCCTGTATTTTTAGTAACTCACAGTACGTCCGGCGATCGACTTCTTTTTAAAGCAATAGATAATTGCCTCAATCGTTCGCTAACTTCTAAATTCGATTCTTGTGACTTCAAATTATTAGGTATTTCAGCAAACAAAAGTGGATTTTCCTGCAACCACTCATTGAGAGCAACGCCAGTCCAAGTACCTTCTTTGTCTCGGAAACTATCAACTAAACCCTTCAGTTCTTGAATACAGTATGACTCGAAACCAGCAGCACTGAAAATTGCATAGCGTAGGTATTCTTCAAACGCATTAATATCATTTTCTACCTCAAAAACTACAGATTCTTGGGGCGATTTTATATCTTGATAAACATACCCAGCAATTTGTGTTGCTACTCCTGTAACTCCTAATACTTGTTGCCTAATCTCAGAATTAAATAGTAAATCTGAACCATATTTTACATATTTTTTGAGAACTTTAAAGGCAGCTTCTTCCCCACTATAGTAGTTATCAATGATTTCAATATCTACTCCTAAACTTTTGATGATTTTATTTCGAGTATCACTATTAACTGGGCCGCGAATCAGCGCTTCAGCAACTGGACGAGCAAAGCGTAAAAATAATACACTTAAGCTATTCTCTAGTTTTGCTAAAAAATACTCCTCTGAATTTTCAATCAGCCTGGGTTTTACTTGATTACTTTCCCATAATAAACTTGTCATGTATTCAACTAATTTTAATGCTTCATCCTTAAGTTCTAAAGCAAGTTGATGAGCAATTGCAGAGAGAAGCTTAGTAATATCACCATACAAATCATCACGCCAAGCAAAATTGGCTTTCATGCGGTCAAATTCGGGATTTGAGTTAGCAAGAAAGATTGTATCTTTCTTTTTAAATGTTTCCTCCCTGAGTTTCTGCATTTCGTTGTCAACGATTTGTAAATATCGTTCTCTAAATTTTTCTATTTGAGTGAATGACTTAGCATTAGAACTGTCTAGGGGTTTGTTGACAACAGAATATTCATAGTATTTTTGTAAATCAGCTTTGATGGTTTCCCATTTTCGATTCCACCATTCTGTAAATAAAACGCGCCGATTATTTTCTTCAAATAGCTTGGCTTCTTCGGGATTTTCTGGATACTTTTTGCTGACTGTAAGATAAATTTGTTCAGAATTGCTGAAAATTTTATTGATAGACGCTTCGCATCTTTTCTTTAAAATCGAGACACGCTCAGTGTTGATATAGTTAAATATTTTCTCCTTAATTTCGGGAATCCCCGTGCCATTTTTATTCAGAGTTTCTTCATCGGTAATTCCAGTTAATGTTTTTAACCGAGCTTGAATATGGGTTGCGTCCCCAATCTCTAACTTAGTCTGTTCTCCTGCTAAACCATTCAACATTAGATAGGCTCCGGCTGAACCATATACAATGCGTTCAGGTGGAAGCTTTGCGCGCTTTAACCAGTCTTGAGATGCTTCTTCAATATGTGTTTTAAGCGCCTCTGCACTACCTAATGAATCAATCCGACTTAAAAAAACAAAAAGCTTATCAGCAACCGTGACATTTTTATCGCCAAGTTCGGTAAACTTGATGATTTCTAGTTCCTTTTCTCGGAGGCTAGTAAACCGCTGTACTAATATCACCGCATCACAGTCAGAGAGCATTGCTTGTGCTTCATCAACGTGCTTTGCTAAACCTGAATCTAAACCGGGAACATCATAAAAAACAATTCCTTCAGCCTGAGCAAGTTTGTTAGTATAAAGTCTCGCCTCTAAAACAGCGTGAGCATACTTTTCATCTGCTACATACTTCTTGAGTGGTTCTCTAATATCTTCGAGTCTAGTAAAAGGAAAAGTCAGATTACCTTCTCTTCTTACCTGTTGTAAAGTTATTTCGTTGGCTCGTATAGTATTTAGGTCTTCTTTTGCCCCTACTTTCTCAAGTTCCTTTAGTAAAGTGAGAAACTCTTCATCAGTTCTCGCTTGTACTTCCAGCCTTTGTTCGGACTCATTTTCAACTGAATAAATCTGGGTGGTTGTAAATGTACATCTTCCTCCCTTCGCTGGAAGTAAATCGCATTCTAGCCAAGCATTAATAAATGTGCTTTTTCCGGCTTTTTCTAGCCCGACAACAGCGATGCGAAACTCGCGTTTTTTGAGTCTTTCAAGTTGGCGACGAGTTGGTTCTTCTTCTTGTAAAAGTATGTCTTTTAATCGAGCCGGAACTTCGGCTTGGGGTAAGTTGGCTAAATTAACCGCGTGTCGCTGCACGTTTAGAGCGTCGCTAAGACGAGTTTCATAGTAAGAAGATGCTGTTTTCCAGTCCATTGATATATTCCTTAAACGCGGTTAAAGTTTTCTAAACCAGATACAGATAGATATTCCAGACAAGCTAATTCTTTAACAGTACCCTGTCCATTTTGGGGAAGATTTCTTTTTAAAATATATTGAACTTTCTTCCCAATCATTTCTGGCCCATCAGCAATGTCAATCCTAACGTAAAATTCTCTTTGTTCACTTACATCTGTAATATCTTCCTCAGTTAATTTTAGACGCTGCTGTATGGTATTCGCATCTTCATGACTTGTACATAGAAAATATGAAGCATTTTCTATTAGTGTTTCTATATCAGAGACATTAATTGTATGATTCTTTCTGATATTTCCCACCGCCGATGCAGGTACAACAAGACACAAGCCTACAGGTACAGAGACTTTTGGTTGTGGTGGAAAGCTATCTGATGGCGGAATTTTGCGATTATCTCCTACTTCTCGTTCTTTTTTGGTTTTTTCAAGATATTTTATACAAACAAATGCTCCTACAATTAGACATCCTATAACAACAATCTGAAATAATTTCATGTAATTAACTTCCTCATTACTTTCCATGTTACCTGCATTTTTAAAAATATCTTTCCCACGCTTAATTATATCATTTATCCATTGTGTTTGGTGATTAGGATTACTTATAAAAAGCCCAATATCCAATGATATAGATAAATCATCTTCTAATAATACATTAGATTTAATTTTAAAGAAATTACAAATTTCTTCAGCTTGTGATTCATCTGGCTCAAGTATTGTATAAATTACTGTGGACAGAACTCCCTTCTTTTGATTTTTAATTTGAGGATAAATCTCTGCAAAAATGTCTTTATACATACAATTTTTCTATGTTTTGACCTACTGAAAATCTGGGTTGCGGATTCATATCATTATATTTTTGGGATAGAGCAAGGATTTTAAATTAACAAAATCAATTGTCAATTCACTTAATTTTCCAGATTTTTCCTAAGCTAGAAAATTCTTCTGCTAAGCTTTGAGCTTTTTGTTTCATAGGTTGCCAGACATTTCTTTGCTTTTCATAATTTAGGATAATTTCTTGGTTTGCCTTATCGAGTCTTTCCTGATAACGGTCAATAATATCACTCTGAATTTTGTCTACATTTTTTTTTAGACAATCAATTTGTTCTAGTAACCAGCGTGCGACCTGATTTACTCTTTCTGGGTCTTCCGCTTTTGCCTGCTCTATCCAACCTGTAAGTAAATTTTCTATGCTGGGTAGTTCAGCATTATCACTAGAACGTGGTTGATACTCGGTTTCATAAATGGTTTTTTTACCTATCCACAATGTATACCAAGTTCGTTTTTGTTTTTCAACCTGTACTGCTTCTTCCCAAGTCCCTTGTGTAATAGCAAATCCTGCTTTAAACCGAAAATTAAATTTTAAATTACTCTCGACTTTAATCAGTTCTGATTCAGGAAATTTTATCGCTATGTCAGGTGCACGATCATTTGCTCCATTTTCAAAATAAGACAAGTGGCAACGAAACAATTCTGACACAGCCTGGTAAATTCTATCTAGTTCTTGTGTAGAAATCTGTTTCAATACATCCTGTATAACAATGTTAAGATGGATAGCTAGTTCATTAAGCTCCTCATTGAGTTGTTTGAGTTTGTTTTTCTCTGCCTCTGTTCTTGCTTCCATTGTTTTTCCTTCTTTAGCAACGGAAGCTTTGTAGCCTAAGTCAACTAAACGGTTCAAGTTTCTTGCTAGTAAATTGACATTTAAAACATTTGCTCTTTTTAAATTCGGACTGTCTAAGTCTACCCTTCCAGTTTCTAAAGACTTTGCCACTGCTTCTAAGACTTGATTAATTCCTTTTTGAAATTCCTTGTCCCATGAATAAAGTGGAAATAATTTTTCTCCTAATTTATTGTATGGTTCGCGCTGCTGGAGTTCCGAAATTATTGTTCTTATATACTTCACAACGTCATCTTGTGACTGTTTTGCGAGAACCTGTTTAACTTTTGTATCTAGTCTTTCAAAAGGCTGTTTTAAGTTTGTATCGCTAGTTTCTAAGAACCCTTCAAGTAATGACCTAATCTCTGATATTTTTTTGCATTCCTTTTGATAATCTGCTTCTGAACTATTAAGAATAGCTGTTGTTGTTTGTGTAGCCCATTCCGCCACGGCATTTCCCGCAGCCAGATTAAAACGTTCTATAATTTGTGGAATTACTAGCTGTGGGAAGTGTTCAGTAATATGTTCCTTTAAGTGCTGCTGAAACTCTTCTGCATAAGATTTTTTCCATAATGCTTCAGCAACTCGTTTTCTGTCGTGTCTAGACCATTTTTGTACGTTACGTGGCAGGACTTCTAATATATTTTCATCAATTAATCCATTAAAATTGTTGTCTGCCTTTTTACAGGCTTCAGCACTATAGATATCATCATTATTTTGGATCTGAAGGGCTAGTAGCGCAGGCCATGTACTAAGTTTTACAACCTTCAACTTCTCAATATCTTCTGTATATTCTTTTAATTGTTCAGTCAATTCATTTTGAATACTGCGGATAGCATTTTCAAAAAAGCGATTTTCTGTGTCAGGCCAATTTCTATCGGCTCGAAAAACATCAATACGATTAAGAGTAAAAAGCATCCGCGCAGGGGAACCACCTAAATCTTTTACCTGCTGTACAACTTCTTGCAACAAGCATTTTACTTTTTGTGCATCGGTTTCTGCACTATTGTATGTTACTATGCACAATGCCTCTCGGCACTGTTTAATAACATCTGCGTTACCTTCATCGCCCACATAGGCTAAACCAGGTAAATCAAGAATTTTTACCCTTGTTCCTTCTGGCAGTTCTAGTTTTGACTCTTTGACAAGCCGGAAAGGGTAAAAGATGGTAGATTGTGGACAAGCTAAATTCGGTTGTTTTTCTCTGTTTTCGATATAACTTATCATTGCTTCGTATAAGCGCTGATAAATTTTCTCCTCTCTGATACCTCTCCATTCTCCACACTCCCACAATGCTCCTGGTGTTTCATGGATTATTAGAGACTTTTCCTTGCTATATTCGATAGTGACTGCCCCTGCGCTCATTTCACTTACGGCTACAGGAACAATTTCGGCTCCACACAACAAATTTACCAAAGTGCTTTTCCCGCTACTGGTGGTTCCTGTAGTCGCCAGAGTCAGAGTCGGATTACGAAGTTGATCAACCAGATTGCTTAAAGCCTCGTCTAATTTCATAGAGAGTTCTTGCATATCAGACTGATATGTATCTGGCAAATGCTCGGAAATCTCTGTATAAAAATTATTCCAGTATTTAGCAAGCAGTTGAGCTTTGAATTCTACTTCGTCAAAAACTTTGTATAATTGTTTACTCATGTGTTAAATACTGGTGTTGATAGTGAATATGTATCCTAGTTAACATATTTGAGCCGCAACTCATAGAGGGCTGACAGCCGCACTGTTTAATTGTGACTCTAGGGTATTATACTATACCTGTCAAGAGCCGATCGCACTTTCGTTAAATAATTTTACAAACAGGCTCTTCAGATTGTTGCAGGTGTTCAATCAGATGATCGGCGGGTGTTGCTGGATGCAGGTATCAAACGATCGCCCGATCGCCGAATCATCGCTCTCAATTGTGATAAATTATACCCATATTGCCCAAAGCCTGATCGCCCGCACAGTCAAAAAGTCGATCGCCCGCAACATCGACTAGAATTGATTGAACAGATTACCGACTTGCTGTTTTTGCGACGGTTGGATAAGTTGCACAGGCTAGAGGAGATGTTGACTTAATGCGTCGAGATTCAATCTTTTACAAGTTCTTTCAAGAAACTCCGACGCTGCTGTTTGAGCTATTGGAA
>NZ_JAUBVR010000143.1:0-6200 GCF_036705955.1 Microcoleus sp. A6-C6
GGGTGCTACCGGAGACTAAATTAGTAGATGCACCCTGATTAATTAACTCCCGACCAATTTTGGCCGGGTTTTTTTTGTCGATCGCACTGGATGGGCAAATTCCCGCAATTTTCCGAAACTGTCCCGAAAGAGGTGGGGTGCTACCGGAGACTAAATTAGTAGATGCACCCTGATTAATTAACTCCCGACCAATTTTGGCCGGGTTTTTTTTGAGTGATCGTACATCCAGCCATAAATTCCCGAAATTTTCCGAAACTGTCCCGAAAGAGGTGCGGTGGTATCGGAGACTAAATTAGTAGATGCACCCTGATTAATTAACTCCCGACCAATTTTGGCCGGGTTTTTTTTGTGTTAAGGCTGATGCTGAACAAATTTGAGGTGAGTTTCCGGATTCCGCTGGAATTCTCAGGAAGCTTAGTTGGTAGATGCACCCTGATTAATTAACTCCCGACCAATTTTGGCCGGGTTTTTTTTTGTCGATCGCACCGCCAAAAATTATCGCAAATTCTGCCAAACTTTCCTGAATGAGGTGCTGTCTGGCCGGACATTAAATTAGTAGATGCACCCTGATTAATAAACCCCAGCCAATGAAGGCCGGGGTTTTTTTTGATCGAAAGCTGGATTAGTCGATCGAGCTACAAGACTTCAAAGGACTGCACCTCAAGCACCGGGCCGATCATCGCAAAAGTCATCACATCCTTGCGGACTATACCTTTGACACTGACTTTTAAACCATCTTTTTTCAAATCAGAAGGAGCATCCTTAAGTTCATAAGTTTCTCCATCTTCGCCAACCAAAGCCCAGGTACCAGGGCCTAATCCTTGGCGTTCAATTTTGCCTTTGACAGTAATACTCATGCTGACTGCGCCTCTGTTTTAAGTGCCAAATGTGCCAATCCAAAACACAATAAAGCATTGACAATTAAGAATGTTTGTGCTATTAAACCAGTTCCCAATCCCCAGACTGCGGGAGAGATCACAGCATTCACTGCTAAACAGCTAGCAAAGCCGATCGACATTGCGATCGCAATCCACTTCCACTGTTGATGTCCCAACAGCAAAACAATCAAAATCCCCGGAATCAAAACACTAGCAAACAAGGGATTCAGCATACTGCTACCGTTAATTGCACCGCCGAGTTCGGGAATAGAACTGCCCATGATTCTCATCGGCCACTGCGGCAAGTCAAATACAAACAAGTTGCGGAGGAAAAAGAACCCAGAACTTCCAGCCATCAAGCCGCCGGAAAAGCCCCAAGTCCACTGGAACGGAAAATAATTCCGCATAATGAAAGCCAGCAGGTAAGAACCGAGCACCATTGCAATTTTTGGCAACAGGGCGACTGCACCGCCGTCGATCCAGAAGCGAGGGTTGAGATAGCCGTTATCGCGCACCCAGCGGAAGAAATCGCGGAAGTTGATTTGTCCGCGCTGGGCTAGCTGAACTGCTGCGCCTGCGTCTAGGTGTCCCGAACCAAAATGGTTTAAGGGGTCTTCTGTGACATTTCGCGAGGACTGCAAGAGTATGCTGCGAATTTCGTCTGGTTCTGTGACGCCCGATGCTTTGATAAGTGCTGCAACGCCTGCCACGTGGGGAGCCGCCATGCTTGTGCCTTGGTAGCCTTCAAAGATTTCGGCGCCGGTTTCTGGGTCGATCGTACTTTGGAGAATTTTGCCCAGTTCAGAACCACCGGGGGCAGAAATGTCAACACCCGCGCCGAAATTAGAATAATCGGCTTTTTCTTCGTTGGGGCCGAGGGCGGAAACGCCGATGACGTGGGGATAGCGGGCGGGATAGGATGCCGAACTGTCGCCGGAGTTACCGGCGGCGGCGATGATCACAACGCCTTTAGAGTGGGCGTAGTCGATCGCTTCTTCCATTAATTGACTTTCGCCACCGCCGCCTAAACTCATGTTGATGACATCTGCACCGTTGTCTGCTGCAAATTTAATTGCTTCAGCAATGTCGGAAACTGTACCGCCGCCGCTGCCGCTTAATACTTTCAGGGGCATTAAAGCTGCTTCGTAAGCGATGCCTGCGACGCCGTAGTTGTTGTTAGTTGATTGGGCGACTGTACCCGCAACGTGAGTACCGTGGCCGTTGTCATCGTAGGCTTCGGCGCGATCGTTTACAAAGTCGTAGCCCGGTACAAATTTGGTTTCTTTTAAGTCGGCGACGGGAGTAATGCCGGTATCAATTACCGCTACTGTTGTGCCGCTGCCTTTTGTTTCGTTCCAAGCCGATTCTACGTTGATGCTGCGGAGATTCCACTGCTTGGTATACATGGGGTCGTTGGGAATCTCGTAAGCGCTGTAAATGTAGTTCGGTTCAATGTATTCGGTATCTTTAGCCAACTTTGATTTTCTCAGGGCGTTTAGCAAAGTGCGATCGCCCTTGACAACATATACATTATCCTCTTTAGAAAACTCACTGTTGAGTTGGGGTGCGATTTTGTACTGCTGGGCGAGTTCTTCTACTCGTTTTGCAATATCAGGATTACCGATATCTTCGCGGAAATCCAGCACAATCGAGTCGTAAGTGCCTTGAGTAGCAAGTCCTGGGAAATTAGAAATCGCCCAGCCGAGCCCGATTAAAAATAAGCACAGAAGGAAAAACTTTTTCATTGCCGATCGTCCGTTTAGGGAAGGCTTGTTCACCAGAATAACCGAATTTTCATCGCGATCGCCAGTTTTCTGGGTTGTGGCTCAGGTCAAACTCGCGGGCGGGCGTTTGGTATGTGGTGGCGGTGGCTGCCCGTGCGATCGTAAATTGGTGTAATTTCTAGTTTAAATTGCCGAGCAAGTTTGCAGAGTTCAATCAATTGTATCATTAAACCAGATGGCAAACAAAACTTGGAGTATTTTCAACAAGGATATTGCATGGAAAGAGGTTTAATGTGGCTGCCACTGCTGGTAATTTTTATCGGGATGGCTTGGGCTGGATGGAACGAGTATCAAAAACTGGAAGCTTATCGCGTCTGGGCGGAACAATTCGCTAAGGCAAAGTACGATATTTATGCTGTACTCGGTCAGCAAGAAGATAGTTTAACTTGGGGAAAGCCTACTCGCAGCGGGCCTGTGAATTTGCAAACTTTTTCTTTGAAAAATGTACAGTCGCTGCGGTTGTTAGTCAACTCTCAGCCAGTTGATTTAGAGTCGCCACCGAATTCTGGAAGTGCGATCGTGCTAGAGTTTTTGTTGAAAGATGCTGCGGCGGTGCAGGTTCCTTTTACCGAAATTCCTCTAGCGACTAAATGGGCAAAGTATTTGCAGCAGGAATTGCAGCGCTTCCTCTGAAATCATCCAATCAGCACAACTTCTGAATCATTTTGTTTTGACTAATGACTGATGACTGATGACTAATTACCAGAAAGAATTGGTTTAAAGCCGGAACCCTTGTAGAGAGAAATTAAAATCAGACTATTCATTACTCCAATCCTCTTCCTTCCAGGTAGAGGTAACAGTCAACAGTCAACAGTCAACAGTCAACAGTCAAGTGAATTACCAGTCTTCGCTACCCAACCTGCGGCCCGCTAAAGCCCGCACTTGCTCGTCTGCATCCGTAACTGCGAGCGATCGCACCAGCGGCAAAGTTTCCGCATTTTCGGGATAATGTTCGACAATTGCTTCGAGTGCTGTAAACCGGGGATTGTAAGCAAAAGAACCTGTGCGATTGCAGGGATCGGTAAGAGCTCTCTGGCGCAAAAACTCAAACATTCCCGGTTCGTCCTTCCATCCCCGGATTAACTCTACCAGGGCGATCGCCCGCACCTGAGAATCTTCATCCTGCGCGGCCCGAATTTTCAGCCACTCAAAAGTTTGAGGCTCATTTGTCCGCCCCCGCGCTAACTTTTGCAAAGCGATTTGTCTGAGGGCCGGACTCTCATCGCCCTCTGCTTTAGCCTCCAGCATCCGCAAAGTTTCAGCACCCGAAGGCCAGTTTCGAGCGAGTTCCTGCACCGCCACTTCCCGCACCTCCTCATCTCCAGCATCAAGCTGAATTTTCAACCAAGCCAAGGTTTCCGGCTCTTCTGGCCATCCCCGCGCTATCTCTCGCACCAGCACGCTCAGCAAGTGAGCATCCCGTTCCGACTCCGCCAGTTGTTTGAAAAAAGGCAGCGTCTCGCCCCGATGCCGCCAGCCTCTTGCTATCTGTTCCACCGCAGTTTCTCGGACGTTGATGTGTCTGTCTGATTCAGCCAGATTTTTCAACCACTCAAAGACTTCGAGACTGGCTGATGGTAAAGTGGCTGCGGCTACAACTACCACTTGCCGCACAGTCCAATAATCGTCTGAGGCAGCAATTTTTTGCAGCAGGGGCAATGTATCGGGGCTGTCGGGCCAACCTGCGGCAATCTGTTGCAGGGCTATTTCGCGCAGTTCGGCGTCGCGATCGCCCGTAGCTATATTTCGCAAAAAAGCCAGAGTTGCCGGATTAGATGGCCAGCCAGAGGCAATTCCTTGGACTGCTGCCTGCCGGACGGTGGAACTCTGGTCGGACTCGGCGAGACTTCTCAGCAGCGGGTAAATGTCTGGTTCGCCCGGCCCCTTTCGTGAGGCCAATTCTTCGATCGCTGCTGTACGCACTTCTTCGCTGCTGTCAGATGTGGCTAGGGTTTTCAGCAGTAAGCAAACCTCAGCATCGGCGGGCCAGCCTGCTGCCAATTCCCGCACCGCTACTGTTCGCAGGGTAGAACTTCCTGTGTGGGCAAGGTTTTTGAGCTGGGAGGCCGTGCCTAAAACGCTGTGCCAACCTCTAGCTATTTCTTGCCACGCTACGACTCGCACTCCCAAATTTTCGTCGGATTCGGCAGCGGTTCTCAGCAGCAGCAAGGTATCTGTGCGATCGCGCCAATTAGATGCCAACTGTTCCAGTGCACAGGTGCGGACTGCCGGACTGCGATCGGACTGAGCCAGGGCCGCCAGCAGTGGCAAAGTATCGCTGTTAGAGGGCCAACCAGAAGCCATTTCTCGGATGGCGGCCGATCGCACTGCCCAGTTTTGATCGAATTTGGCGAGGTTTTTGAGCATCAGGTAAATTTCAGGCTCGTCGGGCCAACCGCGGGCTATGGCTTTGACTGCTGTGGCCCGGACTTCGCCACTGTCGCTGGAGTGTGCCAGTATTTTCAGCCAGGGCAGCGTTTGCGGGTCGTTTTTCCAAGTTTGGGCGATCGCGGCGATCGATCGATAGCGAATTTGATAAGTTTCCTGCAATTCTTCAGCGCTTTGATAAAGAATTAGGAAAACCGTGCCGTATTGCGATAGCTTTTTTAAAGCGTTTAACAGTTTTTTTTCTGTGGTTTCATTGATGCCATTTTTGACTTTTGACAGGCATTTAGCTGCTAAAAATAAATTAATAAACTTTTCTTGTTGACCGTTTTGAGTTGTCAAATATTCTATAATTTCGCTCGCTGTTTCTTGGTCGAGCTTGGCTGCAATTTCTCGGAGGAATTCGTGCAAAGATTCGTCTCGCCAGTGCTGGCCGAAAACTTGTGTTTTGAGTTGCGCCCCAGTCAATTGATCTGTTTTGAGTTGTGCGTCGATTAACTCTGCCACTGTCTGGGGATTATTTTCGGAAACAAGTTTTTTTAACAACATACTGATATCCTACCCCCTAAAGTTTGTTTCCATTGAAAATCCGAAAGAAGACGCTCGCGGTTGAAACGGCTTCTACACACACAACACCTACTCGCCTGCGGGTTGAAGACCGAGTGGTTGAAATACGTTATCCTCTCTCAGTCCGCTTGGCATGGACATCGTTTGACAAAAAGCGGTTTCAACCGTTGTCTGCATCTCTATTTTATACCAAAACTACTGGCTCGATCGCCCCCAATGCAAAATCCGCCAGCACCGAATCGGAATGTTAGGTGTTGGCGGATGGATCTCGAATAATTGGGGCGTTGAATCTAGGTAACAGCTACTTGGACGCGATCGCCTGCCACCCGAACCCTAAAAGTCGGAATTGTTACTGTTTCATCGTCCAAACACTGCCCAGTAGCCAAGCTAAAATTCTGCTTGTAAATCGGAGAAGCAACTTTCAGAGTGCCACTGCGATCGCCCACAAGTCCCCGCGACAACACAAAAGCCTTACTAAACGGGTCGTAATTGCTCAAACCATAAACTTCATGGGTGCATCTCACTTTGGCAAATACATCAAATTGAAAGTTGACCGTTGAGATAAGCACAGCGAAGAGAAAGGATA
>NZ_JAUBVR010000144.1:0-6147 GCF_036705955.1 Microcoleus sp. A6-C6
ATCTTTATTTGGCAATTTTACTAGCTTTTTCATTTTAACCCTTTTTTGGCATACTCGCCAAAGTGAGATGCACCCGATAAGCTGGCGTGCGCGCTCGATGCTCGCACTAAATAAGCTGGCGCGCTCGATGCTCCCAGTGGGAGAGTGTGGGCATTTTTCTGCTTATTCCCTCTTCCCTCTTCCCTCTTTCCTCTTCCCTCTTCCCTCTTCCCTCTTCCTTCTTCCCTCTTCCTTCTTCCTTCTTCCTTCTTCCTTCTGACTAGGGGTTTCTTTTGGAGAATCTATCAGGATAGACTGTATGTGAGACCCTGTGACTATTGGGATAAAAAGCCATGTCAGAAGCTGATCTTCGAGCCAGTCAGCACCAATCGCACCCTGCTGTTCGATCCGATGAACCATTGCAGTCAAATTTTGCTGCTGCTGGGGGTTTTGAGCCGATCGCGCCCCCTGCGACAGAAACTCCCGCAAGGGTTCCCCAACAGCCAGAAGAAGACTGGCAAACAGTAGATTTTCCCAACGCGCTCAGCGTAGATGCAATTCCCACAACACCCTCCACCAACAATTTGCAATCTCAGACACAGCCGCCAGAGCCGGGATCGCCGACGATTTCAAACAATCTCAAAAATCTGCTTGGCAATGCCGAACAGCATCAGGGACAAGGCTCTACCCCAGTCACCCTCATGCAAGCGCTGCACGAATGCAACCGCGACCTTTTGCAGCGCATCGCCCAGCTAGAAACAGCGCTCGAAGAGTCCCAAAAAAACTGGCAGCATCGCGAAGCCTTGCTAGAAAAGCAGACTGCTGAACTCGAAAACACTCAAGAACAATTGACGCGGCTGTTTGGCAAAGTGGAAGTTTCCCATCAAACCGTCCAAAGTCAAGAAATTTTAGTGGAGAGTTTAAGAAGTAAGTTAGCAACCAGCCAAACCAGGCTAGCGATTGTGGAGCGAGAATGTGCGTCTACCGTGCATCGCTACAACGAACAGTTTCATCAGCTAGTAGCCACAGAAAATGTTTGCAAGGAATTGCGATCGCGCTTGCACCGCCAGCAGCGCCACACTCTGCAATTCAAAGCTGCCTTGGAAAAAAGTCTGGAGATGCCACAGAAGTCTCCAATTATTGAGCCACCTGACGATGCGGAGGATAGCGCCCACAAGCAATTAGAATCCTTGCTGGCGGTGGTCAAAAGCTCTCAGGTTCCGCTGCCGTCAGCCTTCAACGCTGCCCCAGTCAAACCTTGGTCAGAGTCCGAAGAGCATCCAGAGGTAGCGCTTGCTGAATATGCGATCGACCCTGAATTGATCGCCAATCTGGAACTTAACCAATTAGCCCAAGCATCCGGCATTCAATTGGAGAGCGAAACCTACCGCACTCAGGAGGCTGCAACTGACTCGGCGGTTGCGGTTGCGGAACCTCAATTACCTATGGCTGAGCCTGAACCGGAAACTACTGCTGCCAAATTAGGCAGCCCAGAATTGGCCAAGGCGGTTCCAATTTTGAATTCAGTGGAAACCTTTGGCCTTCAAGAAGCGCGATCGAGTGAAGCCATACCTACAGCAATCGCACAACCCGATTGGCTGGCCTTGATTGCTAGTCCGCTACGGCCTTATAAAAAACCTCGATCGTTAGCTGAAATTGAATTGCCTAGTTTTCGATAGGTTGACAGTTGACAGTTGACAGTTGACAGTTGAGGGCGACCTCTCCCGGTCAGGAAGAGGATTGGAGTAATGAATCATCTTCTTTTAATTTCTCCCGATCAGGGTTCCGGCGTTCAAGCCATTCTTTATGGTAATTGGTAATTGGTAATTGCTCAAAATTATCAATTACCAAAAAGACAGCTAATTGGGTTTCAGCTTGGGATAAGTCGGTAAAAGTCTCCTATCCAGTTTACTTTTAAGAGAACTGATTGATGACTACATTTGTCAAACTTAAAATCGCTTTAGAAGAGTTCCTGAAACTTCCAGAAACCGAACCTACCTCAGATTTTATCGATGGAGAAATCATTCAAAAAACCATACCTCAAGGCGAACATAGCAGATTACAGAGTAAATTTTGTGCTGTCATTAATCAGATAGTAGAAACACCAAAAAATGCTTATGCTTTTCCAGAGTTGCGCTGTACTTTTGGGGGTGCATCAATTGTCCCAGATATCGCCGTATTCCGATGGGCAAGGATTCCCATACAGTCATCGGGGAGAATTGCTAACCGCTTTGACATTCATCCAGACTGGTCAATTGAAATTCTATCTCCAGAACAAAGCCAAACCAAAGTCCTGAGTAAATTACTGCATTGTTCACGAAATGGCACAGAATTGGGGTGGTTGATGTATCCAGAGGAAGAAAGTATTTTGGCCGTGTTTCCCGGACAAAAAGTGGAACTGTACAAAGGCACTGCTCAATTGCCCATACTCAGTGGAATCGAATTAAAATTGACCGTGGAAACAGTTTTTAGTTGGTTGAGTTTTAGATAATACGGCGGTTGAAACCGCATCTACAAAAATGATGTCCGCACTTTGACAAGCTCAGCGACCACCTCCGCGGTGTCGAGAAAATAATGTCAAACGTAATTGTAACCGCCTGTTCTTCAACCCTTGGCAATGCGGGTGAGAGTTTGTATAGCCGCCGTTTCAACCGCCCGGTCTTCTATTTTCTACCCTTTCCCATGCCGTAGGTAAGAGCATAGCTGGTAGCCAACAGCCACAGCCACACAGCCGGATAGCGCGGCTCTAACCAAGGCTGTATTTTGCGGGCGAAACTGGGAAGCCATCCGAATAGGAAACTCGCCAAAGCCAAGAGAGTAAAAGTCAAGTAACTCCCCAACCAGCGCCAAATATCGCGCAAGGTGACAAAATCTAAAATCCACAACAGGAGAGAAGGATTTTTTCTGGCTGCTTTAATTGCCAATTGATTGAAAGTTAACCAGTCGGCTCTGTCTTTAATAAAAGTTTCCGCGACGGTGAGTTCTTGTTCTGCCAAAAGACCGAAAAAGGTATTGAGCATTGAATTAATTCTTTGGGGTGGCAAAGTTCGCCCCGTCGGCACCATCATGCCTTTGGAAAACAGCCAAGTTACTGATATATTGCTCTGGTAGGCACGAATTTGGTTTAAGTGTTTGGCACTTAATAAATTGTGCTTTAAAGCTGTATCCAATAAATCTGTTAATCGAAAAAGATTGCGGATGAGAGAGCCGAAACCGGTGAATACTAAGGGAGATTGCAAAGATGCTGCATCGCCGATCGCAATTAGGCGATCGACAGCCACGGCGCGATCGCTGCTGCTGGTGCTAAAATGGCCCGGAATATAACCAAAAGTAGTTTTTTTCCAGATTAATTTATTGACATCGCAGCGGCGGTACTCCGGCAAAATTGCGAAAAAATCCTCGTACAGTTCCAGCAAAGAACCGGGATTCTCGGCATTTACTTGGTGATAGTGAAAGAGATAAACTGTGAGTTCTCCTCCAGCGCCGGGAAATAACTCCCAAATCAGTTGGCGGCCGCGGGAAATATCGCCGTGAC
The DNA here is from genome assembly GCF_036705955.1 of Microcoleus sp. A6-C6. Taxonomy (NCBI): domain Bacteria; kingdom Bacillati; phylum Cyanobacteriota; class Cyanophyceae; order Oscillatoriales; family Microcoleaceae; genus Microcoleus; species Microcoleus sp. A6-C6. Next base: position 3,515 of record NZ_JAUBVR010000144.1, read on the forward strand.
TCCAGAGAACGTCGCCGTAATCGGAATCCCAAACTCCCGGCTCCATTCCTCCGTCAATGACTCCTCCCACCGTCGGACAAACGCTGTCAAAAGCCCGTCCTTCGTTCAATTGCCAAGCTATGGGAGAAGCCGAACCCATTGCATCGACGAGCAAACGTCCGCTGACAGTGCGATCGGTTTTTGTCGGCAAGTGGCAGCTCTGAACTATAACTTTTTCAGCTTCAATATCGGCTCTGATAAACTCAGTTTCGTCCCAGATTTCGCCGCCAGCTTCTGTGAGTTTAACTCCCGCCAAATACACCAGTTTATCGCTGTCCAAAGCTATATTCAACACCTTCGGCACGTGCAGAATTTCCGCTTTAGCAATGGGCGGATTGTTAGCATCAAAAAACTTGCAGTAGCCATCTTTGTATTCTCGCGCAATCAAAGTTTCGATTTCTGCTGCCGTAAATAAACCCAAATCAACTAAGCTTTGCATTTCGTCCCGCGAAATATTCCACTCGCGATTCATCTTCCCGAAAGGCATTCGTTCCAGCAACAGCACTCGGTAGCCCAATCTCGCCATGACTGCGGCGTGAATCACTCCTAATGCTCCGCCGATATAAATTAAATCGTAAACAGTCTCGCCAGCATCCGACAAAACAGTGCCTGCTTTCTTCTCCCCTCTTCCTTCTTCCTTCTTCCCTCTTCCTTCTTCCTTCTCTTCTTCTTTCAAAAACACGACTTGTTTTGGCTTTTGAGGATTGCGAGTGTTTTCGCGCCAACGCTGCTCCCACCAGTAAACGCGCTGCAAGTCGTATTCGCCTTTGGGCATTTTTTGGAAGTATTTGACGGTGAGAGGGTAATAGGGGGCAAGAGCTTCAAAAATTGACTGTTTGGAGAGGTCTATGGTGGGGGGTTCTGGGTAGCGATCGGGAAACTTGTTTCTGACAGCCAGATTTAGAGCTTGCAGGAACTGTTTTTCTCCAGGCGGCGCGTCTTCTAGACGAAAGACTTTTAAATAAGTTGTGCGCTGTACTGACCAGACAAAGGTGGAAAGTTCTGTGCGCCAATTGTAGTTTTCTGAATTGGTATCAGCGAGGGTCGGTTTTGGATTAGCATTTTGAGTTCCAGATTTGACTAACTCCGCTGCTGTTGTGTTGGAAAGCAGGCGAAAACCGTCAGGAGTAATAATTTTTTCTCCGATTCCGGGGTCGAATTCGTGCTGTAACCAAGTGCAGACTGCTGCTGTATCCGGTGTGGGGACTTCTAGATAAAGAATTTCTTGCATGATGGGGAGTTCAATTCTGAATAAATTAATAAAGATGGGGGAGTTGACAAGGGAGCAAAGTAGGCTATACTCCCGAATACTTATTCAGTTTTAAATAAGTTTACAATGTTCTCAGATTTTTAGCTTTTCGATCGCCTTAGCTCTTCGTTGACCCGCTGCGGGTCAGTATCTACTTTTTTCGGTATGCAATCTCATGAATTATCCCATTCCTACGAATCCTCAAGAAATGATTGCTTTGCGACAGCAGCCGCTGAATGAAGAATTGGTGGCGTCGGCGATCGCGGGTGTGATTCAAATAGCTCGATCGCGTTCTCAGTCTTTAGACGAGTTAAAGGCTGAGGTACTCGCCGACGACAATTTGCTCGATTTTACTCAACGGCTCTGGCTGAGCGAGATTGTAGCTCAAGCTTGGGAAAATTTGCCCTGATCGTGATCAAAATCCGAACAAGACACCGCGGTGAAAATTATCGCTCTTCTTAAGTCCGCGCAGGCGGACTTCGTTTGTGTAGTCGCGAATTCCATTCGCCGTCCGATCTTTTTCTACTATTTTCAAATATTGTTATTATTTTAACCAAAGCACAGGGGATTTAAGCCCCCACCTTGAGGTGGATTGTTTTTAGGCTGGGGATTTAAGCCCCAGCCTAAAAACTTCGCTGTCAACTGTCAACTGTCAACTGTCAACTGTTAAACTATCTGCACATCCATACCCAAGAAACCGGGTTTTTACTTAATTCAAGGCTGAGATACATGATTTTCGGAACCCGGTTTCTGACTGCTTGAATTGATAGGTTGCGAAGGAATAAATAAGGTTATCGCAATTCAACTTCTCGCTTAACTTCTGTTAAAACTCGATCGCCCCGCGTCAACCGATATTCTGCGCGCCACACTCCCGGAGTCAGAGGAGAATTTGTACTGTTTCTTTTGCCGATATAACCCAACCAAGTGCGGCTGGGGGCTTTAATTTCATTGGTTTGGTCAGCGATGGTTTGGCCGTTTGGTGCAAATAATTTGTATTGTTCGCGATCGCCCTTAAGGACTCCGTAACTCTGCACCCAAAACAATAATACAGGACTATTGACAGGTAGTTTAGTCTCAGAAAATTGTCCAGCCCAGACGGTGTTCTCGTCAGGTGCTTTGTTGGCAAAACCGGCGCGAATTAAACCTGTGGAAACATAGTCGATGGGCGTGTCCCAAATTGGATTGCGGGCGGTGTTGCAGCCTAATTTGGCATCGGGCCCGACAAACGGATCTACGGGCTTACCTTGATAGCGAAAAGTGACGTGTACTTGACAACTCCCCAGCCCTAAAGGGACGGGGATTCATAAGACCATAATTTAAGTCTTACAGGTGCTGACAAATCACC
>NZ_JAUBVR010000013.1:0-99697 GCF_036705955.1 Microcoleus sp. A6-C6
GTGGTGAATGTGTAATTAAAGTTTACAATTAAAGCCGTCGAGCGAAGGACGGGGTTTTAAACCCAATTATGTGATAACGGTTATTCTACCGGACGTGTTCTGAATTGGGCGAGAGGGAGAGGGGGAGATCAGAAAAATCCTCCCTCTGCCTTCTGCCTTCTGCCTTCTGCCTTCTCTGAATTGGGCGAGAGGGAGAGGGGGAGATCAGAAAAATCCTCCGTCTTCCGTCTTCCCTCTTCCTTCTTCCTTCTGCCTTCTTCCTTCTGCCTTCTGCCTTCTTCCTTCTGCCTTCTGCCTTCTTCCTTAAAACAACTCTTCCAAAATTGTAAACCTGACATGATTAATTGCCAGACTCCCCACAGAAACATCCTCCTTCTTCAAAGGAAGACCCCCGCTGGTGAGACTTTGAAACCGAACTCCCTTGCCAATTTCCACGTGGTACCAAGCCAAACCCATGAAAAACCGCAAAGGATAAGGGCCTCTGTCTTGAATGTCATCAGGATTAGATTCCATCGGCACCCAGCCAAAACCGGGAATGTAAAACTCCAGCCAAACGTGATTGAAATCCGGTTCCAGCGGCACACCTTTTCTGTCAGCAAAAGCTGGACACTTGTAGCGCCCAATTGTGCGGCAAGCAATCCCATTCAACCTTGCCAAAGCCAACAACAGCCCCACGTACTCGCCGCAAGAACCGATGCCGCGCCGCAGTACAATATCGGGAGTGTCAATGTGAGGTCTGATCCCGTAAGAAAGTTGGTCGTAAACAAAATTGCGAATGCTCAGTAACTGCCTCAAAATATTAGTTTCAGTGCCAATTGAGGCCACCGCAGCCGATCGCACAATCTCCGTATCCATCGCCAAATTATCATTGTCCACCAAATACTTAGCTGCAAACTCCGGCGACAGTTGCGGAATCTTTTCCACATCCCGAGGCGACAACTGATACTTAATCGATCGCACTTCCAACAAAGCCTTCCAGCCAAAGATTCGCCGTTCCCCCTTCTGGAGGCGATCGAACTTAAACACCGCCACCCGTTCCCCTTCCTGAATTTCCTCAGTAAAAGGCATCCCAATCGGCGTAATTTTTCTCACTTTTTGGCGGTGAGTGTCCGAAGGTAAAGCAATCCGCCACTCCAAATTATCGATTTCTACCTCATCCAGAGGAGACAATTCCTCCACATAGGACATTTCCATCAAAAAACCGTTTGACAGAGCGTAGCGTTCGGCTTCATTATAGTGAAAAGACAAAGGGTGAACAAAAGTGCGATCGCGCTTCGTCAACTGAAAAGGATCTTCCGAATTTGGGTCATCCCGGATATAAAGTTCATCCCCAGCATAAGCCACATACAGAATCTCCTCCCCCGTCTGGGCATCTTTGTGAAAAGCCAAACCAGAAGGCCATTCAAAGGGAGTCAAAACGCTAAATTTAATCTCGCCAGTTGCCCGTTCCAAACAATAAACAGTTTGCTCAGTCTTGTCGCAAACCCAAAGTTCCTCATCCCGGACAGTGATATTTTCTACTCCAATACCTGGAGCATAAAACCGAGTAATTTCCCGACCAGTTTTTACATCAAAAACCAGAATATAGCCCAATCTCTGGCAAGTCACATACAGCGTAGACTTCCAAACTGCAATCCCGTCAACTGGATAAGAAAGGGAAACAAAATGTTCCGGTTTGAGTTGTGCGATTGCTCCGTCCCGAATTGCCCCCGGACAGCAACAAATATCCTCATCCTGGGAAAACCAGAGAGTATCTTCCCAAATAGCCAGCCCGGTTGCGCCCGCAAACTTAGCCGTTTGATGAGGATTCAAAACAGTAGTGTTGTCAGTTTCGCGATCGATCTCCAATAGTAGCCCTTCGGTGCGATCGAGCGCGAACAACCTATTTCCTAAAAAAGCAATGCCGTGCAGTGCAGATACACCGATCGGTCTTACCATCCGCAGCCCTGAATTTTGTTTGTCCGAGAGAACAGGTGAATCGAGATTCATGCTAAATTTCTTGCCGGTATTGTACATAAAACCTGATCTTGTAACTTGTAGCCGATCGCGTCAGGTTCAGCAGCAAAATTGCTGAGGTTCCTGATATCCTGGACTGACGCATCAACCGGGTTTTTTTACGAATATATTTCGTTGTAGCCTCTTACCAGAGCTAAAAAACCCGGAATATTAGTCTTTGTCTAAATTGGGTTTAAGAAGCTCAACCCAAGTTGCTGCCATGAATGCGACTAAGTATAACTACTAAGCTACCACTGAAAAACGCGACACAGAATGCCATATTTGTCAGAGCATCCAAACTCATAGTATCTGCTGGAAGATATAAATTAAGTACAACAGATTACTATATCTGTCAAAACCTTGGGTAGAATAAAATCATACGTTTAAGTTCCTCGGTTCATCAGAAGGCAGGTTCGTCATGGCTTGGAAGTCTGCTCTAAACATCGGTACCCTTTCCTTAATTCTGTCTTTAGAGGCAGTTGCCGCTGGTAGTTTCTTAATACCAGCAAAGGCTCTCAACAGCCCCGCAAACAGCGTTCACCCCCCCTCACCACCGCAGCTACCCCTCAACTGGCAAACAGTTCAAACCCTCTCCCCAACCGGAAGCAGACCGAACACCCAGCAACCGGGAGTCACGTGGAATAACTTTCAACCGCCGGAGCAGGGAGTACCTGGAAGGCGCGAAGGCGGAGGAACCCGCGGCTTATCCTGCCCTACGGCTACAAATGCCTTAACTGCCTTGATTCCCCAATCAACTATGGGGCAAACCATATCAGAAAAGCCGACATTTTTTTACTACGTTCCGCTAGCCCTCGACAAAACAGTTCAGTTTGAGTTAGCGGACGAAAACGACAAAACAGTATACAAAAAAAGTTTTCGGATGGTAACTAGCCGTGCTGGTATCGTTAGCGTCAGCCTCGGCTCCGACGGCAACTCGCCAGCCCTGAAAGTTGGCAAAAACTATCAATGGTACTTTACGATCAAATGCAACCCAAAAAGCTATACAACAGATGATGTTCTCGTTTCCGGGTGGATCAACCGCACCGCAGTCGCCCCAACCTTGAAAACAGAGTTGGATCGATCGCCCGACAGTCGCGCCAAGCTCAGTATCTTTGCCCAACAAGGTCTCTGGTACGAGTACCTGGCAACTCTAGCTCAATTGCGCACGGAGTCTCCCAGCGATGACAGTTTAGCGCTCAAGTGGTCAGAAATGTTGAACTCAGTCCAACTCGGCAAAATCGCCCAAGAACCATTAGTCCCCAGTGAGTTAACACCAATTGCCAAAAAATAATTGGACTTATGCAGCAAGTACCAAAAACCCGGTGGCGATCGCAGTATTTCGCAGCGCTACAGATGATTTATGAGGCGTTGGAGGTTTTTTGGTCGATCGTCCTCAATAAATTAAAATTTTTGTGGTAACGCTCATCAACGATCGCTTGCCTCTTGAAAGCCGGACTCTTGAAATCTTGATTGTTAAACTGCTCCCAACACTAAATGATAAACTCGCACAGTCAAGCAGCATACAAACTTATTTTAGACAAAATATTAATTATGCGCCCGATTGCAAATATTGCTATATTTCGGTTGGGGATTTCACTTCTAACGGCGCTCCCAATCGCTTGCTATGACGCCAATCGAGCCCTATCCCAAACAGACGATATTTCTCAGTTGCCCGCCGCCACTCACAACTCAGCAGATCCAAGCAACGGAGTATTAGCATGGCAAAAACTCGAAATCCAGCAGGATGAAACCGCAACCAACTTAAATCAACTCCCCGATTTTCCAGAAACCAACCCTCTTGACAACCAGCCCGATCGCTGCTCCACAATTGATCAAACGGATTGTGAGGTTAGCCCCCAGCCCGCAGCCAAAAATCTAGTTGACAGTGAACCCAAATGTCAGAACCCTCTAGATTGCGATGTTTTAGCCCAAAACCAACAAAATCCCCCTCCAAACCTGCCGCCGCCACCGACTCAGCCCGATCCAAATCGCGATCGATTTTTGCAACCAGCCCCGCAGCCTTCGGCAGAACCTCCTCAAATACCGCAACCAGTTGCGCCGGATCGCCCGTCCCCAGTTCCCCTGCCACTGCCGAATACAGTAATTCAGGTGCGGAAAATTCAAGTAGTTGGCAGCACAATTTTAACCCAAAACGAAATTAATGCCTTAATCAAGCCGTTTGAGGGTAGTTCTGCCACCCTAGAACAGCTCAAACAAATTGCCGACAAAATTACCGAAATTTACCTCAATCGAGGCTACATAACTTCGAGAGCAGTCTTGCCACCCCAAACTATCACCGCAGGGGTAGTGCAAATTCAAGTGATCGAAGGCAAGCTGGGCAAAATTGAGGTAGAAGGAACTAAAAGATTGCACCAAAATTACATCCGCAGCCGGATTCGACTCGGTGCCGGAATGCCTTTAAGTACAGGTGCATTAGAAGACCAACTCCGGCTGCTGAGAGTCGATCCTTTATTTGACAATGTAGAAGCCAGTCTGCGGGCTGGGGATAATGAAGGAGAGAGCATTCTGATCGTCCGAGTCACGGAAGCTAATCCGTTTCAATCTAGTTTCAGCTTTGATAATTACTCGCCTCCCAGCGTCGGTTCTGAAAGATTGGGTGTTAGTTTACGGCACCGCAATATAACAGGAAATGGCGACGAACTTGCCGCTGCTTATTATAGATCGCTAGGCGATTCAGATGTGTTTGATTTCAGCTATCGCGTGCCACTAAATGCGATGAACGGCACGCTGCAATTGAGGGCTGCGCCGAACCGCAACAGTATTGTACAAGCACCTTTTGACACTTTTGATATTTCGGGGAAGTCACATTTATTTGAAGTTAGTTACCGCCAACCGCTGCGGAGAACGCCGATCGAAGAATTTGCCTTATCTGCCGGTTTTACGTATCAGACAGGCAGAACTTTTCTCGCCGGCGAACCGTTTCCTTTTGGCATCGGCCCTGACTCCCAGGGTGTTACAACTACCAGTGCAATTAAGCTGGGACAGGACTACATTCGGCGCGACTCCCAGGGTGCTTGGGCCTTGCGATCGCAATTTACGATCGGCACTAGCTTGTTTGATGCTACTCAAAACGAAGGTTCTGTCCCTGACGGACAATTTTTTAGCTGGCTGGGTCAAGTGCAGCGAGTACAGCGATTGAACGACAAACATTTATTAATTTTGCAGTCAGACTTGCAGCTTTCAGCGAATAGTTTGTTACCTTCACAGCAATTTGTAATTGGGGGCGGGCAATCTTTGCGCGGCTACCGCCAGAATGTCAGTTCTGGCGATAACGGCTTCCGAGTGTCGATCGAGGATCGGATTACTTTGCAGCGCGATGCTTCGGGAAATCCCAAACTTCAATTAGCTCCCTTTTTAGATGCGGGTACGGTGTGGAATACTCCCAACAATCCCAATAAATTAACCAATCAAAGATTCTTGGCAGGTCTGGGTTTGGGGGTAATCTGGGCACCGATACGGCAGGTGAACTTGCGCGTAGATTACGCTTTTCCTTTGGTGAGAATTAGCGATAAAGGCGACAATCTGCAAGATAACGGCATTTACTTCAACCTAATTTATACACCATGAGGAGAAGCGGGAGAGGGGGAGAAGTCGGAGAGGGGGAGAATGGGAGAGGGGGAGAATGGGAGAGGGGGAGAATGGGAGAGGGGGAGATGAACAAAATATTTCCTTCTTCCCTGTGGGAGCATCTCATTATCGCTCACTTAGGGTTTTGCCGATTGAGCAGGCTCGGTTGCTGAATCTCTCGTCTCCTAATTCAATACTGACTCCATTCTTGTCCCACCAGTTAAACATTTTTATGATTTTTTTTATTGTGTTTTCACCACTTTACCGCCATTTGTACCGGCTGAAATGAATTCCTGCTCTACCTTTCAGGGATGCGGTGAAAAGTAAGACTGCAAACCTGGTTTGTAGTAAGACTTTAGTCCTGTTACTAGATTTTTTTAGGACTTAAGTCCGAACGATAGAACCAGGTTGTTAGTAAAGACTTTAGTCCTTTTTGCTGATTTTTTTTAGGACTTCAGTCCGAAGGATTGAACCAGGTAGATTAATCTTGGAACACCATAATGCTGCCCGAATAACAAGCGACCCAAACCTGATTAGTTTCCGGATCGTAAGTAATCCCGATCGGACTTGAATTAACCTTCACTGTTTGCAGCACTTTCAGATCGCTCGTCCTCACTTTGCTCACAGTATTCGAGAAATAGTTAACCACATAAATCAATTTTCCATCACCAGAAATCGTCATGCTGCGAGGTGCATTTCCCGTCGAAACTTTGTCTACCACTTCACCAGTTGCCAGGTCAATTTTGGCCACATTCCCTTCACCATTCAAAGTGGCATATAGATACTTGCCATTGGGATCTATCGTCAAATGACGGGGCGCATTGCCAATATTTTTCAACCATTCTACCGAAAAGTCTAGCAGATTTACTTTCGCAATATCGGAAGAACCCATGACGGCAACATAGGCATTTTTGGAATCGGGAGTGACCACAATTCCGCGAGGATATGCACCCAGTTTTACCCGCTCGACTTCGCGATTTTTATTGATATCAACTATGCTCAAATCCCAAGTACACCAATTGCTCGCGAGTACGAAGCGATTGTCAGGCGAAACAGCATTAAATTTCGGAACGGCACCTACAGGAATTATCTGTTCTATTTTCAATGTTTGGGTGTTGATGCGGTACAGGAAACTTTGGTCGTGTTTTGCTGATGGAGAACACCTGTCGCTACCGGGATTTTTAAACCCAGAACCGTACATTTGATAGTTGGATACATAGCCATACTTGCCATCTGTTGAAAAAGCAGCTTCTACGGGAGAACCTTGATAATTGCCTTTGAATTTAGAAAAGCCAAACTTTGACAAGTTGACTGTATCGGGAATAGTCTTGACTAATTTAAAGTTCCTATCATAAACTGTGATGCTATGGCTGTACATCATGTTTTGAGCAAAGAACAAACCCGCTCCCGAATAAACTATTGATTTGGGCGATATTTTGCCGTAAATAGTTTTTTTTAAAGTCATTTTACCTTCAGTATTTACCAGCCTTTTACCTTGTGATTCATTTTCTTTGTTTTCAAGGTTTGGAGCAGGAGTTTCTGTTTTAAATGGTGGTAAAAATGGTTCTTGAAAGAGAGGTTGTTGTGGCTGATTTTTAGTTGTATCTTCGAGTTTGTTGTTGTTTTCTGTGGCGGTAGGAGATGGCGAAGGTCGATCGACCTTTGACGATGTTTTTTCCGCAGATTCCTGGTCAGGGCTGGCGGCTGGCGACTTGCCTTTGAGGGCTGACAAGGTTTGAGGGCCGACAATTCCGTCAACTTTTAGGTTGTTCTCTGCTTGAAACTTTTTCACCGCAGCCAGGGTGATAGAACCGTAAAATCCTGTAGCCCTACGGCCAAAATATCCTGATGTTTGTAGAGTTTTCTGGAGTTCGACAACTTCCGGGCCTGAATCACCTTTTTTGATGGCGAGTGCGGGATCAACTAAATTGGAAATTGTGAGACAGATTGTAAAGAAGAGTAAAGGAGTTGAGGCTAAATTTAGGTGATTTGTCGCGTTGGGCGATCGAGTTTGAGCTGGGGGCGTTTCCCAAGTTTCAGCTAAATGCAGGTAAGCTAATCCGTCCATAGTTTTTACCAGGTATTTTTGATGCTATGATACACCAGTTAACATTGATGAAAGAGAAATTCTCATTATAATTAAATCTAGGGTGAAATCTTCGAGCAGTTTTTAATGGTGTCAGCAAGTAGGAGCGATCGACTAATGTTGAGTGAGGAACAAACAACCGCAGGATCAACACCCCCAAAATCCCGCCAGATGCTGCTCTGGGAAGGCGATGGCGGACTTTGCCAGCGGGCTTGGGTCGAAATCGATTTAGCAGCTTTAACTCACAATGTAAAACAGCTTAAAAATCTCTTATCTCCCCAAACCGAACTGATGGCAGTTGTGAAAGCAGATGCTTACGGGCACGGTGCGATCGCAGTTAGTCAAACAGCCTTGCAAGCAGGTGCTAGTTGGCTGGGTGTGGCGACGATTCCCGAAGGCATAGAATTGCGAGAAGCTGGGATAGAAGCGCCGATTTTGCTGTTGGGGGCAACTCATACAGCCGCACAGGTAAGGGCGATCGCCCAATGGCACTTACAACCCACTATTTGTACTGCCAAACAAGCCCTAATTTTTTCGGAAGTTCTCGTCAGTCTCAATCAATCTTTGTCTGTTCACGCTAAGTTAGATACGGGAATGTCTCGTTTGGGTACACTCTGGCAAGACGCTACAGAATTTGTGCAATTAGTCAATAGTTTGCCAAATTTAAAATTAGCCAGCATTTACTCTCACTTGGCGACAGCCGATAGTCCCGATCCCGCCGTGATGAGAGAGCAACAGCAAGGGTTCAAAAAGGCGATCGCCCAAATCCAAACAGCAGGAATTAACCCCCGTCGCCTCCACTTGGCCAACTCTGCTGCCACTCTCACAGACTCCGATTTGCACTATGATTTAGTGCGAGTCGGTTTGGCTACCTACGGTCTTTATCCTGCTCCTCACTTGCAGGCGATCACCAATTTGCAGCCCGCAATGCAGGTAAAAGCTCGGGTGACGCAGGTGAAAACAATTGCAGCAGGAACTGGCGTTAGTTATGGCTATCAATTTATTGCTGGGCGCGAGACACAAATTGCGGTAGTTGGTATCGGCTATGCAGATGGGATTCCCCGCAATATTTCTAATAAAATGCAGGTTTTAGTTAGGGGCGAATTTGTGCCGCAAGTCGGGGCTGTGACGATGGATCAATTAATGCTGGATGTAACTGATATTCCCGATTTAGAAGTCGGGGAAGTGGTGACTTTATTGGGTAAAGATGGGGAAAATAAAATTACTGCTGATGATTGGGCGGAAACTTTAGGAACTATTTCATGGGAAATTCTCTGCGGTTTTAAACACCGATTGCCTCGCGTTGCAGTAAACTCTTAACTAGGACGATCTGGATGCTCGCAAATACAGTATGATTCAAGACGCTTCAGTTAATCATGTTTATGCCCCGGAGATCCCCCTAAATCCCCCGAAAGCAAGGGGGACTTTGAGCAATTTCTTGTTCCCCCATTTTTAAGGGGGGCTAGGGGGGATCGGGCTTAACTTAACCGTAGAGGAGTATAATTTTGATGCGATCAAATTTGATATTACCAATTACAAATTACCAATTACAAATTACCAATTGACATGACAGCTAGCACAATTATACTAATAGCTCAAACCTTGACGGCGCAGCTAGATGCAGAAAGAATACAGGCGATGCAAGTAGCCCAAGAATTCTCGAAAAAATTCGTAGAATTGGGGTTTAAAGTTGTACCTCAAGCGCTGTGGGCGATCGGTATTTTGTTAATTACGCGATTTGCGATCGACGTTGCGGGCCGCGTGACTCGCCGAACCCTCAGCCGCACGGAAGCCACGCTGCGGAAATTTTTAGTTCAAGCTGCGGAAATTGTGATTTTGATAGTGGGAGTAGTCGCCGCTTTGAATCAGTTGGGAATTCAAACGACTAGCGTGGTGGCTGTTGTGGGTGCGGCGGGTTTGGCGATTGGTTTGGCCTGGCAAAATACTCTATCTCACTTTGCTGCTGGGGTAATGTTGATTAGTTTACGGCCTTTTGAAGTCGGAGATGCGATCGAAGCTGCGGATGTTAAGGGAGTGGTGGACAGCATCGGGATTTTTTCGACAACCGTCGTGACGGACGATCGCATAAAAATTATTGTCCCGAACAATCAGCTATTTAACGGTACACTGAAAAATACCACGGCAATGGGAACGAGGCGAGTAGACATGAAAATTGATATTGGCGATCGACCGATCCGTCCAACGATGGCTGAGTTGTTAGAAATTGCCCATTCTCACCCGCTGGTTTTGGAAAATCCGCCCCCGACTTGTTTGGTAGCCGAGATCACTCCAGATACGACTATTCTATCTCTCCGGCCCTGGTGCGCGTCGGTAGCCTACGAACAAGTGCGATCGCAAGTTCAAGAACACGTCAAAGAAGCAATGAATGCCAACCAAAATCAAGCACAATAAATCTAAAATCTAAAATCCAAAATCTAAAATGAGCAAGTTGTATCCCCAGCAAATTTTGCAAGAACCGGGCGTCAGGATGTCCCTCACCGAAAAAGAAACAATTCTCAAAAAATTTCCGCCTCCCGACACAGACGGTCAAATTTATGCAGACGCCATTTTTGAAGGTGGTGGCGTGCGCGGAGTTGCCTTTTTAGGAGCACTCAGATGCTGTCACGATTTGGGTATCCGTTGGCGAAAATTGGCCGGTACTTCTGCGGGTGCAATTACTGCCGCAGTATTGGCAACAGACTTGTCAATGGATGACTTAGAGCAGTTGTTAGGAGACCTCGATTACAGCATATTTTTAACTCAAAAAAACAGTCCTCTAATTTTAAATGGCGATCCAGCAGACGACTTGCAATCTCCAGCTTGGACGCTAATTTTTCTCACAATTAGCCGCCAGATGGGAGAATATTCTGCACAACCTTTCCGGCAGTGGCTGGAAGCAATACTTAGTAAAGGTCACTTGCAGAGTTTTGCCGATGTCAAAAAACTGGAAAAAGAGCGGGAATTAAAAGTAGTAATATCCAACCTGACTCGCGGTGAAATGTTGGTGCTGCCCGATGACTTACGGCGGCAAGACTCGGCAGATTCCGATGCTTTGTACCAGCAGTTGCGACTGCAAAATCCCGAAGATTTTAGCGTAGCTGAAGCTGTACGGCTGTCGATGAGCATTCCGCTATTTTTTGAGCCGGGAAAACTGGGCAATGACTTAATTGTCGATGGGGGAATTCTGAGCAATTTCCCGCTGTGGATTTATGACAAACAATCCGGTTCGACTCCGGTTGCGCCGCGCTGGTTTACCTTTGGGTTTCGATTAATTGATACTGGCATTGAGAACCAAATTAAGATTAATAGTCCGGTGTCGATGCTGTCGGCGATGTTCACCACGATGATGAAAGCAAGAGACCGCTATCACCAGCGGGAAATGGATAAAGGCAGAGTTATCAATATTGATGTGACTGAAGCTGCGGTGACGACGACGGATTTTAATCTAGATGCCGATCGCAAGGCTAAGCTGTACCGATTGGGATATTTGTATACTAAGAGGTTCTTTTTGAGTTCTAACTTTAGTTGGGAAAAGCACTTGAAGGCTAGGGGCTTTGGGGAGTAGGAGAGGGGGAGAGTGGGGAAATATGCCTTCCGCCTTCGACCAAAGGTATATAGGGAGAGGGATTGAAGAATTTTTGATTTAGGGGTTGGCAAGAGCCTGGTGTGTGTGCTATAGTTAGTTACCGTCATCGTGGAGAGGTGGCTGAGTGGTCGAAAGCGGCAGATTGCTAATCTGTTAAGGGTGTTATCACCCTTCGGGGGTTCGAATCCCCCCCTCTCCGTTCTAAAACTTCTAGGAAAAAATTCCTTTTAATCAAATTTTGTGGGATGGGCTTCTAGCCCGTCCCAATTATTTTCGCAATTCAATTCTAGTCTAGCAGCAATCATCGGCTACCAAATCTAATCAAGCGCCTTGATTGCTTCGACAAATTGCCGCGAAATAAAGGGTAAAATCTCTTCATTCTTGCTATTCTCTTTCCCCTCGGTAAATACAACTAATAAATACGGCCGCAAACCAGGTATTTCAATATAAGCAGCATCGTGACGAACTTGACTTGTCAGCCCCGCTTTTGACCAGATTTTTGCATCTTCTGGCAATCCGCTACCTAAAAAACCTGTAACTTGATTTTCTGGATCGGCTTGTAATTCTGCTGGTTCTAAACTGCGTTTCATTAAGCCCATCATTTCTTGCGATGCTTTTGCAGAAACAGCTACGCCGCCGATTATACTGTGCAGCAAACGCGCTGTGGCATTTGTAGTGAGCATATTTCTATTTTCCATTAATTCTCCCAGAAATGCTCGCTCGCGACCGTAGGGCCCATCGCACCAGGTTTTTTGATTGGCGTTAATGTTGTGTAATTCTGGCCAATCTAATGATTGAAAGTAACGGTTGACGATGTTTCGCTGCTGTTTCCAAGTTTCAAAGGGGCCTGGTGATAATTCTGGGCCGCTGGTGGTGCCGGTGAGGGCATCTACTACTAAACCGGTGGCGTCGTTGCTGGAATCAACTATCATATCTCGGACGGCGCGTTCTAATTCTGGCGATGTTTGAATCATGCCTTTTTGCGCCCATTCCCAGATGGCCACGAGGTAGAATAATTTGACGATGCTAGCGGGATAAATTCGTTCGGATGCTCTGGCGCTAAAACCTCGCGGTTGATATTTCCAAAATTCTTGGGCGCTGAGGGCTCCGCCTGTGTTGACTCGCACCGGTGGATCGTAGACTATCCAGGTAATGGCTGTGCGATCGCCCTTCAATCCTGTAAATTCTGCCTGAGCTGCGTCTATAATGCTACTGCCGAGGGTTTTTAATTGTTCGTCTTTGTGGAAAAATGTCATGTTAATGGCTAACGGTTAACGGTTAACGGCTAGTGGCTAATGGCAATAAATCGTTAAATGTGAACAATTAACAGCAAACAATTAGCAATTAGCAATGGTCAATTATCAATTATCTGATGGTGTGGAGTACCGCGCGCGATCGCACATAAATATTTACGATTCCCCAAAGTGCGATCGATTAGCAACTCAAGCAGCACTGGGGCGACATTTGCGCGCCCTTAACCAGAGTTTGAACAATGTAAACTTGGATACAAAGGCTGTGATGGTGCGACTGTGCGAAGATGATTATCCGGGATGGCTGGATCTTCGAGATATTGAGTTGCTCGAAGTCACAGAAACATCGTATCATCCTTTGGTGCTTTCTGAGGCAGAAATTAGAGAAAAATTGCCGATCGCAATTACTTTTACTCACGAGGCTATGCACCAATCCAATTATTATCTTTGGGGCGGTACAGTCGGGCCAAATTATGATTGTTCGGGATTAATGCAAGCTGCCTTTGTGGCTGCCGGCATCTGGTTGCCGAGGGATGCTTATCAGCAGGAAGGTTTTACTCAGCCTATTAGTATTAGTGATGTACAACCGGGAGATTTAGTCTTTTTTGGTACAGCGGAAAAAGCAACTCACGTAGGATTATATCTCGGAGATGATCGCTACATTCACAGTTCAGGAAAAGCCCAAGGTCGCGACGGTATCGGTATTGATTTTTTGTCAGAAAAGGGCGATGCAGTCAGTCAAGCTTATTATCAGCAATTGCGCGGATATGGTAAAGTTGTGGCAAGTTATCAACCTAGTTAGTTTATTTCGCGATCGCACTACGAACAAAGAAACCGGGTTTTTACCGAGATTGAGGGTTGGAACAAATGATTTTCGTAAAAAACCCGGTTTCTGGCCACCACGCCTAAGTTCTATAGTTGTTCATCTATGACTCATAACTAATGACTAATGACTAATGACTCATAACTAATGACAACTGACAACTGACAACTGACAACTGACAACTGACTAATGATGTTATCTAACAAAACAATGGACGCTGCATTATTTTTGGAAAAATTGGCCGCACAGCAGGCTGCCGATGAGATTGTTCTCGATGTTTCGGTGGTGGTGCCGGTGTATAATGAGGTGGAAAGTTTACCTCATCTAATTGAGGCGATCGCCTCTGCGATTCAACCATCTGGACTCAGCTATCAAATTATTTGTGTAGATGACGGTTCTAAAGACGGTTCTGCGGAACTTCTCAAGCAATTAGCCAGCAGTCGCGATGACCTTTGTGCTGTACTTTTGCGCCGCAATTATGGGCAGACTGCTGCCATGTCGGCAGGCTTCGATCGCGCAACTGGTCGTGCTATTGTTACCCTAGACGGCGATTTGCAAAATGACCCTGCTGATATTCCGATGTTGTTGGAAAAGTTAAATGAAGGCTACGATTTAGTTAGCGGCTGGCGCAAAAATCGGCAGGATAATACTATCAGCCGCTTGATTCCTTCTAAAATTGCCAATTGGTTAATTGGTCGCGTTACGGGCGTAACTTTGCACGACTACGGCTGTTCTTTAAAAGCTTATAAATCCGAGTTAGTAGCAGACTTGAATTTGTACGGAGAATTGCACCGATTTTTGCCTGCTTTGGCTTTTATTGAAGGGGCTAGAATTGCGGAACTTCCGGTGCGACATCACGCGCGGCGTTTCGGTCAAAGTAAGTACGGGATCTGGCGGACTTTTCGAGTGTTGATGGATTTGTTAACTATTTCTTTTATGAAGAAGTTCCTAACTCGGCCGATGCACGTTTTTGGACTTTTGGGAATGATTTCGATGGCGTTCGGAACGGTTTTAGGGATTTATTTGACTTTCGTGAAATTGGGTCTGGGTCAAAGTATTGGTAATCGTCCTTTGCTGATTTTGGCTGTGGTTTTGTTGTTGACTGGTGTGCAGTTATTTTGTTTTGGTTTGTTGGCGGAAGTGATGATGCGGACTTATCATGAGTCGCAGGGAAAACCGATTTATCGGGTGCGTGAGGTGTTTGGTTCTAAGTAAAATTGGGCGGTTGAAACCGCCCCTTGTCAAAGGAAGTCGGCGGTTTCAACCGCCCCTAAACACACGAAGTCCGCCTGCGCGGACTGAAGAATAAAGGATGTATTTAGACGGACGCAATCTAACTCCTAACTCCTAACTCATGACTTTTTGAGCTTGGCGGAGAGATTGAATAGTTGCGATCGCGTGCTCCGACACTGCATCTATTTCAGCAGCGGTATTAAACCTCCCAATTCCAAAGCGGATAGAAGCGTAAGCTAATTTATCCGATCGCCCGATCGCTGCTAAAACATGAGATGGAGAAATTTTCGCAGAAGTACAAGCAGAACCCGAAGAAACTGCCGCCGCCGGTTGCAAACCCAACATCAACGCTTGACCGTCAACCCCGCCTACACTAATATTCAGATTCCCAGGTAATCTCTTCGTCGCGTGACCGTTGAGAACAACATCACCCAATTCACTCAAATTTTCCCACAAACGCTGCCGCAGATTCACAACTCGTGCTGTTTCCGACTCCATTTCCGAAATTGCCAATTCTACTGCTTTGGCAAACCCGACTATTTGCGGTGGGTAAAGAGTGCCCGATCGCATTCCCCGTTCGTGGCCTCCTCCGTGCATTTGCGGCGCTAGCTGCACTCTCGGTTTATTGCGGCGGACGTAGAGCGCACCAATGCCTTTTGGCCCGTATATTTTGTGCGCCGTCAAAGACATTAAATCAATGTTCATCTCCTGTACATCCAGGGGAATTTTGCCGATCGCCTGGGCCGCATCTGTGTGAAACAGAATGTCATTTCCGCGACAGATAGATGCAATTTCGGCGATCGGCTGAATCACACCAATTTCATTATTAGCCGTCATCACCGAAACTAAAATTGTCTCAGCCCGAATCGCTTTGATCAAATCGCCGATATCAATCAGTCCGTCACTTTTTACTGGTAAAACAGTAATATCAAACCCCAATTTTTGCAAATACGTACAGGGATCAAGAATTGCATTATGTTCAGTTTTTACTGTGATAATGTGCTTTCCTTTGCTGAAATAAGCTTCGGCGATGCCTTTAATCGCTAAATTATTTGCTTCCGTTGCGCCGCTGGTAAACACAATTTCTTCTGGAGAAGCATTGATCGCTTCTGCTATGATTTGTCGCGATTGTTTTACCGCTGCTTCTGCTTCCCAGCCGTAGACGTGGTTGATGCTGGCTGCGTTGCCGAATTGTTCGGTAAAATACGGCAGCATCGCATCAACTACCCGTTTGTCTACAGGGGTTGTGGCGTGGTTGTCGAGGTAGATAGGGCGTGCGGACATAGTGCAGTTTTGGTTGAAAAAAGTGTTAGATTTATTGTAGACGAGGCTTTTGTTCTACCACAAAACTTTATATTTAACAAATATTTGTGAAGATTTATGCGAGCTGACATTCAGGGATTAGAAATTACTGTCGGTGAACTCAAGCACCTGTGCGGTGCGGGGCCCGATCGCGTATACCGGCCTGTGAGTGCGACCAAGTTTGCTCGCGAAGCTTTGAAAACAGTTGGTTTAATTGTTTTGGTTCTAATTAGTTGTTGGCTGCTGGTGGCGATATTTCCTAGAGCTTATGTGTTTTGGTTCGCCCTTCACCTCGCTGCGATCTGCGGTTTGATTTTTGAGGATGCGTGGAAAATTTGGAGCAGCCAAAATAAAGATTTAATCAATTTGTTTGATGATGTCGATCGCTATAATGGTATAATCAAAGCGATCGAAATTAACGATCGGATAGAAGATGCGGGCAATGCGGAAGTCAAAATAGGCGATCGAGCCAAAGTCATTCAAGCCTTGCAGATGATTAGAGATGATTTAGTTCGAGCTTTAAAAACTGAAAGAATTCTCAGGGACAACAAAAAATTTGTCGCAACTAACTCGGAACTGTTTGCCAATAATTTGAGAACTTTGAATGCCCTGCAAATTAGCGATCGAGCCACCAAACAAGGGAGATTGCTCAACGAAGCTTTGCAGTTAGCTACAGAAGTTCAAGCAGAAATAAAAAAATTGCAAGATCGAAACGCTGCTAACTAAAAAAACTGCCCCAATTAGTAGGGTTTTCGATCCCCCAAAACCCCCTTTCATCAGGTAGAAAAAGAGCATTTTTTACTTAAAGTTCCCCTGAAGAATGGCGATGCGAGGGATATATGGACTATGCTATAAACGAGAGATACAAAGGTTTTAGAGTTAAGTTGACAGGAAGCATCTCAGTTTTGCTATAGTGCGAGCGTCCCCGCTCGCGAGTTGTACAATACGCGAGCGGGGACGCTCGCACTATCATTAAAAATGCTTTTTACAAAAATGAGATGCTCCGAGTTGACACCGGGAGTATCTCAGTTTTGATTTTATAGTGCGAGCTTAAGAACTCGCGATCTATCCAACACTCGCGAGTTCTTAAGCTCGCACTGTAAAGAAATTGCTTTTTCGCATTCATTGAGGTGCTCCCTTGACACCTATTGGTGCATCGCCTTATTTGGTAGCAACTGGCACATTACTGAAGCGATCGAACTCAAAGACATTTTAAAATTCATCAGTGATGAGAATTGTTAAGAAATATCATGATTGTAAATTTTTGGCTGTTAAGTAACAGGTAAGGATATCTTGGAAAGGTGACGTTAACAACAAGGTCAGTATGTCTTCTAGCAAACCCAAGATTATAGTTCTCGACGACGATCCGACAGGTTCTCAAACCGTGCACAGTTGCTTGCTGCTGACACGTTGGGACGAAGACACTCTGCGTTTGGGACTGCGGGACAAGTCCCCGATTTTCTTTATACTGACAAATACTCGATCGCTAACTCCCGAACAAGCCACCTCCGTCACCCGCGAAGTGTGCCAAAATCTTAAAAAGGCGATCGCCAGCGAAGAAATCGCAGACTTCCTAATCGTTAGCCGTTCCGATTCTACCCTGCGCGGTCACTATCCGATCGAAACCGACGCGATCGCCGAAGAGCTCGGCCCCTTCGACGCACATTTTCTAATTCCCGCCTTTTTTGAAGGAGGCAGAATTACCCGCAACAGCGTACACTACCTCATGGTTAACAGCGTTGCAACCCCTGTTCACGAAACCGAATTTGCCAAAGATTCTGTCTTCGGCTACAGTCACAGTTACCTGCCAGACTACGTAGAAGAAAAAACCAAAGGTCGCATCAAAGCTGATACAGTCGATCGCATTTTACTCGCAGATATGCGCTACGGAAGTTTAGATCGACTGATGGACATGACAGACAACCAATGTGCAGTTGTTGACGGCGAAAGTCAAGGCGATTTAGACACATTTGCCAAACACATTCTCGATGCAGCCAGTCAAGGTAAAAAGTTTTTATTCCGCAGCGCGGCCAGTATTTTAACATCCTTAGCTGACATCGGCCACCAGCCTGTAGCAGCCGACGAAATGGCAAAATATGTGAGAAAGGGCAAACCCGGTGCAGTAATAGTGGGTTCCCACGTTAAGAAAACTACAGAACAATTGGAACGCTTGTTAAAAGAACCCAATATAGTTAGCATTGAAATAGATGTATCTCACTTGTTAGAAGATTCACCAGAGTATCGCACCCAAATTCTCGATGAAATTCTCGAAAAAGTCCGCACCGCTCATGCCGACGGCAAAACGCCTGTAATTTATACCAGCCGCCAAGAACTACAATTTCCCACAGCAGAAATTCGGTTAAAATTTGGAGCTGCTGTTTCTGCTTTGTTGATGGATGTCGTGCGGGGACTGCCTGCGGATATCGGTTTTTTAATTAGCAAGGGCGGCATTACTTCCAATGATGTTTTGAGTACAGGTTTGTCGCTGAAAAGTGTCAGGCAAATCGGTCAAATTCTCGCAGGTTGTTCGGTGGTGAAAACCGAGGCAGATCATCCTCTGTTTCCCAATTTACCTGTGGTTTTGTTTCCGGGAAATGTCGGGGATAGCCATGCTTTGGCTACGGTTTACAAGCGGCTGAGCAAGTAGTATAGGTAGTTGAATCGCAGATTAACCCAGATGAATTTAGCTTCTAGCGAGGGAGGAGAATGTTCATCTGCGGTTGGTCGATTGGCTTCAATGCTTGATCGAACTTTATGGCAATTGCCACTTCACGGCAACTTCAAAAAAAAATCTCTAGTCTACTTTTTCCTTGCTAAATCCACCTAAGTATGATAGACGAGAAATTCTGTGTGTAACTAAAGCCGATCGCCAAAATTAAAAATCGCGTCATCGTTAGGCACTCTCAAAAAAATTAGATTTCTCAAAAATAGTTAAGTCAGAACTCTACATATAGGGCCAACAGCGCCAGAGCTACTGCTATCAGTAGCGTTTCTGGGTAGTATCAGCCGAAATCTCAAAAAAAAATAAAAATTTTCACATAGTAATTTTTAGTTGAAAGGATTAGCATATAAGGGTGACAGAAAATTATCATCCCCTAAACTCATTAAAAAGCGGCCGCTGGTTCAAGTTGATCTGTGGGGCGAGCTTTCAACACCTGCCTGCGGTTCGGAATCTCACCTTGGCTTACACCTTAGCAGGCGCTGACTGTATCGATGTCGCGGCAGATCCCGCCGCCGTCGCAGCAGCGAAAGAAGCCCTACAAGTTGCCAGCGAATTACAGACAAGAACTCAAAACCGCAGATTTGGTGGCAAAGGGTTGCCCTGGCTGATGGTGAGTTTAAACGATGGGGAAGACCCGCATTTTCGCAAAGCCGAATTTAACCCAGCCGAATGTCCGATGGACTGCTGGCGGCCCTGCGAAAAAATATGTCCAGCCGAAGCAATAGTTTTTCAGGAAGCTGTTGAGGGTTTTTCTGGGGTGATAGACCAGCAGTGCTATGGCTGCGGTCGCTGTCTGCCAGTTTGTCCGAGCCAACTGATTTACACTCGTTCTTACGTGTCTGCTCCCAGCGCGATCGCACCTTTAATCTTGCAATCCGGTGCGGATGCCCTAGAAATCCACACGCAAGTAGGCAGAGAGGCAGATTTTGCGCGACTTTGGTCGAGCATAGCTCCCTGGGTAGATCAACTCAAAGTAATAGCAATTAGTTGCCCCGATGGAGACGGTTTGATTGACTATTTGCGGACACTGTATCAAATAATTTCCCCCCTTCCTTGTCCCCTAATTTGGCAAACCGACGGTAGGCCAATGAGCGGAGATATCGGAACAGGAACTACTAGAGCCGCAGTCAAACTCGGTCAAAAAGTTTTGGCTGCCCAGTTGCCGGGATTTGTGCAACTTGCAGGCGGCACTAATGCTCACACTGTCAGCAAACTTAAAGCCTCTGGACTGCTCTTGGATGGCGGGAAAAATTTGTCTGTTCCCCCTGTCCAATACATTGCCGGTGTAGCTTACGGCAGCTATGCCAGGGTTTTACTGTCGCCAATTTTAGAACAATTAGACACAATGCAGAGCGATCGAGCTTATGCCGTTCCGGTGGCAGCCGCTCACAGCGCAGCCGAAGTTCCAACACATCGGTTGAATCAACTCGAAGCCGTCCCAGAACTTCTCTCGGAGGCTGTGAGTTTAGCTCGTTCTCTAGTTTCTCAGATCAAAGAATTTTAGTCAGTTGACTGTTGACTGTTGACAGTAGTCAGTTGTTAGTTGTCAGTTGTTAGTTGTCAGTTGACAGTTGTTAATCAAAAAAAAACTGAAAACTGATAACTAACAACTGTAGTTCGCGATCGCACTTGCGCCATCAGAAACCCGGTTTCTTAGTATATTTCTCGTTTTTCGACGCAAAACTCGTAGAAACCGGGTTTATAGCCACCGATGCGTAATCAATGAACAGACAACTGTCAACTATCAACTGTCAACTATCAACTGTCAACTATCAACCGTCAACAGCCAACAGTCAACAGTCAACAGTCAACAGTCACCGAACACACCGAGGCGAATGCAGATTACAGACGACCTCAACAGATTATTAGAAATCGTGCCAAACGAGATCCGGCAGCCCCTAGAGCAGCACCCGCAGCGCAACAATCTCATTGAGGTTGTAATGGACTTGGGCCGCCGACCAGAAGCTCGTTTTCCATCCTCGGCCGAACATCTTTCCCAAACACCGATTACCAAAGCAGACCTCAACTATTGCATCGATCGAGTCGGCAGCTTCGGCGGCGACAATCGAGCCGGTATCGAGCAAACCCTGCACCGAATTAGCGCCATTCGCAACCGCAGCGGCGAGATTATCGGCTTGACATTGAGGGTGGGCCGCGCTGTGTTCGGGACGATCGGCATTATCCGCGATTTAGTGGAAACCGGTCAGTCAATTTTGATGCTAGGCCGCCCCGGAGTCGGCAAAACCACAGCCCTGCGCGAAATCGCCCGCGTGCTCGCCGACGACTTGGAAAAACGAGTGGTAATCATCGACACCTCCAACGAAATCGCCGGAGATGGAGACATCCCGCACCCGGCGATCGGCAGAGCTCGCAGAATGCAAGTTTCCCGTCCCGAACTCCAGCACCAAGTCATGATCGAAGCAGTGGAAAACCATATGCCGCAAGTGATCGTGATTGACGAAATCGGCACGGAATTAGAAGCTTTGGCCGCTCGGACGATCGCCGAAAGGGGCGTGCAATTGGTCGGTACCGCCCACGGGAACCGCATCGAAAACTTGATGAAAAACCCGACTCTGGCCGACTTAATTGGCGGAATCCAAGCGGTAACGCTAGGAGATGACGAAGCAAGGCGGCGCGGTTCTCAAAAGACAGTTTTGGAGCGCAAATCACCGCCTACTTTTGAAATTGCGATCGAAATGCTCGAACGCCAGCGCTGGGTAATCCACGAACGAGTCTCAGATTCGATCGACAGCCTGCTGCGGGGACGCGAACCGAACCAGCAAATCAGAAGCGTCAGCGACAGCGGAGAAGTAATTATCGAGCGCGAATCAGCATCTCCGCCCGCCCGGTTCCCAGGGATCTCAGCTTCTGGCCCAGGCCCCGCTGCGGTATCAGCAATCCGGCCAGTCACACCGATTTCTGGGTGGCGGAGTGCCGGCAAAATGGTGCCGATGCCCCCTCAAGGCGAGAAATTCGCAGCAGCTAACAGCGCGCAGGTGGCTCCTGAGACTCGGTATTTCGAGCAACTCCTCGAAGAATCTCTGTCCGTGGAACCAGTACCGCAGTACCGGGGACGTTATTCCCAGAATGTCGGCCCTAACGGCGAAGATTTGCCCCTCCACGTTTATCCTTACGGCATAGCTCGCCACCAGCTCGAACAGGTGATTTCTACCCTGAACCTGCCGGTGCAGTTGACGAAGGATATTGAAAGTGCTGACGTGGTTTTGGCTTTGCGATCGAACGTGCGGAACCAGTCAAAATTAAGGCACTTGGCTAAAACTCGCCAAGTTCCCCTGCACACAATCAAAGCTGGCACTATTCCCCACGTAGCAAGAGCTTTGCGGCGCTTGTTGGACATGGACGACCCCGGCACGCCGGAAGTGGCAGACCTCGCCTTATTCGCCCGCAGCGGTACTTCTGACGAGCTCGAAGCTCTCGAAGAAACCCGCTTGGCTGTCGAGCAAATTGTGATTCCCAAGGGACAGCCGGTGGAACTTTTACCCCGTTCTCCCAATGTCCGCAAAATGCAGCACGAACTTGTGGAACACTATCACCTAAAATCTCACAGTTTTGGGGAAGAACCCAACCGCCGCCTGCGGATTTTTCCAGCTTAACTTTTGGAAATTGGTGCTTTTGAAGGCGGAAGGTAGAAGGCAAACGATCGAATTTTTTTCATGATTCTTTCTGTTTTCTACCTTTTGCCTTTGATCTCAAATCGGCTAAATTAACGATAATTGTCTGCGCGGGTTTACGCCTGGATCTGTAAGATCGGCAGCAGCGAGGACGTAAACTCGCCCAGACCGCAATTTGGTAGTCGATCGGGCGGAGATAATATTATTTCCGTTGGTATATTTTGGTTGTGAGTGCGATCGGCTCAAATGCCTACCCAATTCCCCATTACCAACCCATTATCATAACACCTGATACCTAAATATTTACCATATTTGATATGAACGATGCACAAATTCAGCTATTTATTCAATTAATTGCGGCTCGCACTGGTTTAGAAATTCGCCCGCAAGATCGATCGGCTTTAGCTCAAAAACTTTTGACTCGGATGAAAGCTGTAAAAATAGGCTTTCCCGATAACTATTATCAAATGTTAGCTGCGACGAGTCTGGAAAGTCAAAACGAATGGGACAAACTCGCCCTGCTGCTGACAACCAACGAAAGTTATTTCATGCGGGACAAAGGACAATTTTCGCTCCTAGAAAAAGTCATTTTCCCGGAATTGATCGATCGCCAAATCAAACTGCACGATAAATTAGGAACTAAGCCAACCCTGCGAATCTGGAGTGCAGGCTGTTCCACCGGTGAAGAACCTTATTCTTTAGTTTTTATTTTAAAAGAGCTAATTTCCGATTTGGAAAAATGGAATATTTTAGTTTTAGGTACTGATATCAATCAAGAAGTAATAGAAAAAGCACAGCGGGGAATTTACAGCCCTTGGTCATTTCGCTTAGTCGATACGGAACTACAAAATCGGTATTTCGAGCGGCGTAAAACCGAGTGGGAAATTGACCCAAAATTACGCCAACTTGTCAACTTTAGCAGCCTCAACTTGGTCACCGATAATTTTCCTAATATTTATACAGATATTCATAACATTGATTTGATTTTGTGCAGAAATGTTTTTGTTTATTTTGAAAATAAGTATATTTCACAGGTATTGAAAAAGTTTGCCAAGACGCTAAGACCTGGAGGATATTTAATGACCGGTCACGCTGAAGTTCACAGTCACACGATGAACGATTTTCAAGCCAAGGTTTTCCCGGAGTCAGTTGTTTATCAAGCCAAGAATGTCCCAGGGGAAGAACCAGGTAAAATAAATTATTTTATTGCACAAGAATCGAAAGTAAAATCAGCATTTGGGGAATCGGGAAAGGAAGGAGAATTGGACTGCAACAGCGGTCAGTTGCTACCGGGAGAAACCGTGTCAGCTAGTTGTTTTGACGGCAATTTTGCGGATATCGGGTCACTGTTAACATCAGGTGCTGGGCTAGAAAAAATGCTGCAAACTAGCTATGTCGAGCGCGATCTGGCGATTAATAAAGCGCCCGCTTTACCTTCAACACTCGCAGCAGAAAAAGCCAATCGCCAAACGCCTCAGATGCTAATTTTAGAAGCAAAAGCTTGTTTTAAAAATAAAGCTTATGTTGAGGCAATTGATAAAGCAAAACAGGCGCTTCACCTGCAATCTCAAAATTTTGAGGCTGATTATTTGCTAGCTCAAATTTATGCAAATTTAGGCAAGTATTCTCAGGCGATCGAATACTGTAAGCGAGCTAGCAAACTAGATACTATGTCAATATTTCCTTATTATTTACAAGCTCAGATTGCTGAAGAACAGGACGACTTGGAAACCGCTAAAATATATTTAAGAAAAGTTATTTATCTTTGCCCGTATTTTGTTTCAGCGTATCTCGAACTGGGGAATATATACAATAAAGAAGGCAAGCTAAATATAGCTATTAAAATGTATAATTCATCTAGCGATATTCTCAAACAACTCCCGCCCCATACTCCGATCGAGCAGCAGGGAAAAATGACAGCGAGTCAAGTATTGATGGATGTTCAAAAAAAATTGGTAAAATTGTACAGCTAACAAAACTGACGCGCAGGGAGAATTTACAAACTAATTTTTTTTGTAAGTACCTCGCTACCCAACCTAATACGATCGCATAATACCAATTTTTTATGAGGCTGCATAGAATGCGATCCCCCCTAGCCCCCCTTAACAGGGCGAACGCATCTAAATTTTATGTTAACAGCTTATGGTATCCTGGAGAAGAATTCTTAACTACCTAAAAAACATTTAATTAGAGTTTATCATTATGAAACTCAAACCTAAAATTACCATTGCCGACCATTTTGCCGACTTAGAAGATCAAGCAAGTTGAGCGGACGAAACGCCATCAATTAATTGATATTATTACTATCTCAATTTGTGCCGTGATTTGTGGTGCTGACACATGGGTGGATATCGAGAGTTACGGTCGCTCTAAATACGAATGGTTAAAGAAGATTTTAGAATTACCGAATGGCATACCATCACATGACACAATTGCAAGAGTATTTTCTCGTCTCAAACCGGAGCAGTTTCAGAAATGTTTTTTGAACTGGATTCAATCTATTAGCTGCTTCAATCCAGGAGAGGTAATCGCAATTGATGGCAAAACTCTTCGCCATTCTTACGATCGGGAGGAGATAAAAAAGCGATTCATATGGTAAGTGCTTGGGCGACCAGTCAAAGATTAGTTTTAGGGCAAGTTAAAGTTGACAAAAAATCCAATGAAATCACAGCAATTCCGGCTTTACTCAAAGTATTAGAATTAAACGGAAGCATTGTCACCATTGATGCGATGGGCTGTCAGAGGTTAATTGTGAAGTCAATTGTCGAACAGGGAGGAGACTACGTTATCACCTTAAAAAAGAACCAGCCATCCCTGTATGCCAGAGTAGAGGAGTTGTTTAAATAAGCAATTAGAAAAGGATTTTCTGGCTTTACATATACAGTTTATTCGCCCAAAAAAGAGAATAATCACGATCGCTCAGAAATCCGAAATCACTTAATGTTAAGTGAAATCAAAGAGCTGATTGATCCAGACAATCAATGGGAGAAACTTCAGAGTATAGGTATGATAGAATCGGTGCGAATAGTGAAGGGGAAAACCACTATTGAAATTCGTTATTACATTAGTAGTTTACCAAATAATGCTCTCTCATCTTGGTGAATCAGTACGCAGCCATTGGGGAATCGAAAATTCTTTACATTGGGTACTAGATCTGGGTTTTCGTGAAGATGATTGTCGGATCATAAAAGATAATGCTCCGCAAAATTTTTCTATTCTTAGACATATCTCTCTCAATCTTTTGAATCAAGAAAAAACCTCAAAAACTGGAGCAAAGAACAAGCGACTTTGAGCCGGGTGGGATGATGAGTATTTGACTAAAATCCTCGCTGTTTCAGTCAACTAAATTCTCACGAACAACTCATTGCTAACTATTATACAACTTGTAAACAGTAGTTGTAAGCTTTTTATTGTCTCAAAAATGGCAGCAAGTAAAAATTATCATTAATCAGTTCCTCTTTTCTCTTAAAAGTCATTACAAAGTGTGTCTCTAGCTTCTAACAATGGTGAATTTATCTTAAAATATACTCACCACCGATGAACAGTGTTCAATAAGATGCGTTCCCCCTGGCAGTTGAATGAGGTCATGGGGAATTGGGAATTGGTAATATTGTTTGACGCGCTACTTATAGCGCTCTCGGTGCGCAGTGCGCACCCAGCCCTGTCAAGGTGTCTGTAGAGCTTGGTTTTTAGTACGTAAAATCCTTGAAATTCCGTAGTTTGTAAGTGTGTATTGCCCGAACGATGATTAGTGCGATCAATTTATTTACATCATCCTAGTGGCAGACTTCGGTAATCACCTGTTAAAAAAAGCAGATTTAACGATCGCATCCTTCGAGATTTCAGGGGTTTGAGGCACTAAAAACCAAGCTCAGCACACACCTTGACAGGGCTGGCAGTGCGCACCCTACATATAGAGGACTGTTTCTGTGATGTAGGGCGGATAACTTTTATGATTTTAGATTGATAAATTTACCAATTACTTCGCGCAATTTTTCAGCATCAAAGGGCTTAGTTAAATACTCTGTCGCTCCCGCCAAACGCCCTTGTACCTTATCAAATGCTCCATCTCGCGCTGTCAGCATCACGATCGGCAAATTATGAAATTGAGGTAAGCTGCGCACGGTGCGGCAGAGTTCCAATCCGTCAATACCAGGCATGGAAACATCGAGCAACAAAACCGAAATTTGTTCGTGATAAATAGTTGACAAAGCATCCACTGCATTGTCTGTCACGAGAACTCGAAACTCTTTGCTTAAGGCTTGTTTGACCAGTCCTTGCATGACGACGCTATCATCAACGGCCAAAATGGTTGGTACTTGACTGCTACTTGCAGACATATTCTTCTCCCTGTTTATTAATAGTTGTTGAAAATACAAAACATAATTGCCGCCGTCATTTTTTGAGAGTTGCCTCTGCGAAATAATTGCCAACTCCGTTGGAGTGCTACTAGAAACCTCACCGCTGTTTTTTTGACCTCAAACTCTAAAAAATGGATTAGGAAAGGAGTCGATCGGCGATTATAAGCAAAATGTGCATCCGAACGTAGAAACCCTCGACGGTGGAGTTTGACCAACTATTGTTACAAAGTTTAACATTTTGGCAATCTTTTGTAGTTGATCTCCTAAATGTAGTTGATCTACCTGCGGCACAGCTCGGTAAACTGCCGTGGTATTGTGACACAAACCAATTATTTTAATCTACCAGTAAGCCAGCTACCCACGATTAGATAAGTCTGTTAAGATACTATTAAATTGATTAAAAAATTCTATGTAAGCGATCGCCATATATTCTTGAAAGGTGCTTCCTCCCCACCGAGGCTCTTAGATTCACCCAGCCGGATGTATCAAAAGCATAGTCAACTGGAAGTATAATTTATACAGTCTTAGATCTGCGGTGCTCTAACTGCTATAACTCAAAAGTTTCGATGTCAGTCAAGATTTTAGTCGGAGTTCGGCGCAAGCAGCCTGCGCGGGACTTGCGCCCACAGTCTCCCAGCACAAAATTCATAGCTTGTTTTTCCAGGGAAGTATTGAGAAGGGCGGTTGCCAGCAACTAGATGGGAAGTTATAGATGATGAAAGCACCCTTGCCTCTTGGTAAAAAAGTGTTCGAGTTCCATAACATCGACTTGTATCAGCTTCTCGGCTCGGATCCAGAGGCTTGCTTTGACGATTTGGTAGGCTTGGCGGCTCAGATCAGCCACACTCCTATGGCTTTCTTGAGCTTGATTGACGGTAACCGCCACTGGTTGAAGTCGCAGCTAGGTATCGATCGAACTTTGGGCCACCGTTACCTAAATTTTTGCGATCGCGCGATCAACCAAACTGCCGAAGAGTTAGCCGTCGGCTCAAACTCGGAATTTGACCGGGCAATTCCCCCACAAAAACCGCCAGTTGCTCCTTATTCAGCGATCGCACCCCCTGCAAATTCCTTCAAGGAACTACCCGCCGCCATTGTCCGAGACGCTTCCACAGACGTGGGATTTGTCGAGCATCCGCTCACCGTTTCCTACCCCTTTGTGAAATTTTACGCCGGCATCCCAGTCGTCACCTCAGACGGGCAGATGCTAGGAGTGCTATCCGTCATGGACTCCGTGCCGAGAGACTTGACAAAAAAAACGATAGATGCTATGGAAACTTTAACTCGGCAAGTTGCGATTTTGGTGGAGCTGCGCTGGCAATTAGTCAAAGCCCAGAAAGAGACAGCAGAGGTAGAAGATATCACCTCGGACAGGCAGCAAATCTCGGAGTTAGTTCGATACCGCGACTCCCCCTGTGCCGCACAGACGCCACAGAGCGGCACGAGAAGATACCGGACAAAAAAGCTCCCGACCATCGGGGAAACCGACAAATCTCAATATTTGCGGGAAACTTCAGGGCGCATCGGGGGCGATCGCGATACCAAACAAATCCCAGAAATCTTTGCCGGAGTACGGGACAGCTCTGATCGCCAACCAACGGCAGCCTCGCTACAGGAGCGATCGCGCTTGGGAACCCTGCAAGCTAAAGTCGGTGCAGCCCTCGGACAAGGGGGGAAAATATCTGCCATCCTCAACCGCTGCACCGAGGCAATGGTAGATTACCTCGACGCCGCAGGGGCGAGCATCTGGACGTTCAACCCGCAGACAGAGCGGTTAGAATTGCAGGCGGCTTCAGGACTCAGCAGCCAAGAGTGGGAACGGCAAATAGAAGATTGGGTGCGCTCAGAACCGGGAAAACTCCAAACGGCTCCTGTGTGCCTAATGTCGAACCCGTCTCTCTGGGCGATTGCCTATCCGCTGATTGTGGAGGAGCGGCTGGTGGGAGTGATGGCTCTATGCAGTAGCGCTTCGGTAAGCGAGGGGGCGCTAGAAGTTCTGGGCTGCATGGCTAACGCCATCGGGGTGGCGATCGATCGCGTCAAGGCCCGAGAAGAATTGTTGAGCCGCCGGGAAGGCCTGCTCTTCGGTCTCGCCAGCCAGATGCGGAATTCCCTCGACCTCGACAAAATTTTAGATACGGCTGTCAACGAAATTCGCAGCTTGTTGCAGGTTGACCAGTGCTACTTTTTGTGGTACTCCATCTCGCGAGACGGGCAGCCAAACTTTGCGATGACCCACGAGGCGGCAAATCCCGAACTGAAAGAGCGCCTCACAGAATACCCGATGGAACAAGTAACGCTGCTGGCCGAGAAAATTCGCGATCGCCAAACGCTGCGGATCGAGTACGCTGCAACAGCACCCTGCATAGAACCGCCCACGCGAGCTTTTTTAACTGGTGTCGGAATTGTTTCTAAGCTGCTGCTGCCGCTCAAGACTCACTCCGGTCAAATGGGGGCGATAGTTTGCAACCATTACAGCAGCCACCGTTCCTGGGCGACGAGCGAAGTGGAATTGCTGCAAGCGGTGGTGGATCAACTGGCGATCGCGATCGACCAAGCCGAACTTTACGCCCAAACCCGCGCGGCAGCCTTAGCCGCCCAAACTCAAGCCCGCCAACTGACGGAAACTTTGCAGCAGTTGCAGCAGAAAGAAGCTCAGCTCATCCAAAACGAAAAAATGTCCTCTCTCGGTCTAATGGTCGCCGGCGTCGCCCACGAAATTAACAATCCGGTTAATTTTATTTACGGCAACTTGACTTATTGCAAGCAGTACATGAAAAATCTGCTGGATTTGCTGCACTTGTATCAACAGCACTACCCCGATCCTTGCCAGGAAATTCTCGACAAAAGCGAAGAAATCGATGTTGATTTCATAGTGCCGGATTTGCTGAAAATTCTGTCTTCAATAGAGATGGGAGCCGAACGCATCCGCCAAATTGTCCTGTCTCTGCGGAACTTCGCGCGGCACGACGAAGCCGAGATGAAGCCGGTGGACATTCACGAAGGGATTGACAGCACGCTGCTGATTTTGCACAGCCGCTTGAAGTCAAACGGGCTAATACCGGGAATTGAGTTAATTAAAGACTACGGTGACTTGCCGAAGGTAGAGTGCTATCCCGGACAGCTCAACCAAGTATTTATGAATATTTTGGGGAATGCGATCGACTCTTTGGAAAATCAGCCCGCACCCAAGACGATCGAAATCTCGACGGCGGTGGTGAGCCGATACTCGGAGGCTGCTGAGTCAGGAAAGTCGATCGGTCAACTTGTGGTGATTCGGATTCGCGACAGCGGGCCGGGATTGGCCGAAAAAGCTAAAGGCCACTTGTTTGACCCTTTCTTTACCACTAAACCTGTGGGTAAGGGTACGGGACTCGGTTTGTCTATCAGCTACCAGATTGTGGTGGAAAAACACGGCGGCAGTTTGAAGTGTATCTCGAAACCCGGACAGGGAGCGGAGTTCTGGATTGAAATCCCGCTGGTTCGACCCGTTATGGTGAAAGAATAAACTGGCGGGCGATCGGTTGCAAAAAGATTTTTTAAACTTTATTGTCAAAGTGCTTGACAGATTCCGGTGTGTGAGTGCTAATATGATGAAGGTTAAGACGTTGGGGCGTCGCCAAGTGGTAAGGCAGCTGGTTTTGGTCCAGCCATTCAGAGGTTCGAATCCTTTCGCCCCAGTTATATGATTCTTGCAATTGTTTTTTCAATTGTTGATGAAAGAAAACCGGGCGGTTAGAAACCGCGTCTACACAGGCAAAACCCGCCTCCGCGGGTTGAAGAGTGGGCGGTTAAAATTGCGCTATCATCTCTTACGATCGCAAATTAAATAATTTACACAAGTTTGTGGGATGGGCGTCCCGCCCGTCCATAAAGAACGGGCGGGACGCCCATCCCACAAGAATCATCAAATTGTAAGTTATTTAATTCTCATTCCTTAGTCCGCAGAGGCGGACATCGTTTGTATAGACGCGGTTTCAACCGCCGTCTGCATCCAAGCTACGAACCAATTTTATTATGGTTGTTTGATCGCACCGGGCCCGCGAGTATTTAGTCGATCGAACACGTATCGGGAAATTGCCGGAAAGGCTGTTTCGTCCTTGGAATAAGCCGGATCGTCGGCAAAAACAGCTAAGATATAAATCGCGCGATCGTCCAAAGTCCTGACAAATGCAACTTCGCTGCGGGATTTGGAAGTATAGCCAACCTTGGAACCAAAATAAATATTACTTGGTAAAGACTCGCCCAGAAATCCTTTGATCGAGTTACTAGGGTCATTTTTCCATGCCTTGGGGTCTAAATCTCTCGTCAGCAAGTAAGCCATTTTGCGGCTGGCGATGCTGGAAACAGCTTGCCTAGTATAGATTTCATATATTAATCTGGCGGCTTGATCGCTAGTTACTTGATTGCGAATCGGCTGAGAATCATCGCCCCGCAATTGCAAATCGCGACCGACTGGGCCTTCTTGCCTTAAATAGTATATGGGATAATTTTTGGTGCTTATACGAATATCATTGTAGCCTGCTGACTGGAAAAATGTGTTAATTTGCCTGCGCTTTTGCAGCCATGTTTGCAACTCTTCTCCTGCGAGCCGTCCGCCGGATTTTGTATCAGTGAGTTTGTCTAAAATCCTGCTAGCGGCATCGTTGTTGGAGATGCCAATCATTTGTTCTAGGTCGTTTTTAAACGCAGATTCTTTTTGGGTAATCATGCCTTTTTCTATGGCTGAGTAAAAGGCTGCCATCCAAAATAACTTGGCAACGCTAGCAGGAAATCTGAGAGTTTGATTTTGATATCCGGCGAAGCTGTGATTTTGAGGATTGCTGACATCAAATAAGCTAATTGATAGCTTGTCTGCGGGCAATCCTTTGCTGGTTGCAATTTTCACAGCTTCATCAACAATCCCTTGCAATTCTTGAGAATAAACTGGATTGGGAGGTGTTTTGATGTTGTAGGTGAAGGTAGGATCGCTTTGACTATCGACTACATTTTGGGGTGTTTGAATTGTCGGTGGCGAGATAGCCTCTTGAGGCAAGATGACGGGTGGTTCTGCGGGGCGGCGAGTTCTGAAGGGCATTGTGAGTATCCAAAAGAACGCGATCGCCCCGGCAATTAAACACAAAATGTTGCGGTATTTGAGCCGAGACAATTTTGCCTTCAGTCGGCGTTGAGATGGGACTGGACGATCGCTGATTTGAGATCGAGATGCGACTGGGCGATCGCTGATTTGCCGTCGCAGCGCGACTGGACGATCGCTGATTTGAGAGCGAGATGCGACTGGGCGATCTCTGATTTGAGAGCGAGATGCGACTGGACGATCGCTGATTTGAGATCGAGATCCGACTGGGCGATCGCTGATTTGAGATCGAGATCCGACTGGGCGATCGCTGATTTGCCGTCGCAGCGCGACTGGACGATCGCTGGTTTGAGATCGAGATTGAATTAGAGCTCTTACATAAATCTTTAATCGATCGATCAACCGCAGATACAAGGCAGACAAACGCAGATCAACCCAGATAACTTTAATAATTGAGAGCGACTTTTGCCAAAAGTCTATTGCACGTCGGATCTGGATTGGGCGTCGGGGTTGGACTGGGCGATCGCTGGTTGGGCGTCGGGGTTGGACTGGGCGATCGCTGGTTGGGCGTCGGGATGGGACTGGACGCTCGCTGCTGTGGCGTCGGGGCTGGATGGGGCGTTGGGGCCCGATTGGGCGGCGTCGGCGGTCTACTTGCATTACAGTGTTGTGGTATCAAACTCGCACGATCAGTTTATAATAGGGCGGCGTCCAATTGACAAGAGTGTCGATCGAGTCCGCTATCGTCAATTTAATCTGCCTGCTAGGCTGATTGACAGTTCTAATAATTGTAAAGGTTTCAGGATAGCACTCAGTTGAAGCAAAATCCTTAAAAAAACATGAGAAATTTTGGGAATCTGGCTGTTTTGGGATTTGCGATCGCCTGCGTGAATAATTCTTTGATACCCGATGTTTGGGCATTTCAGTCTCCACCTGCTGTCGCTGTTGTCGATCGACAAACATCAGCACAGGGCGCGGATGTAGTGGCCCAGTTGACCAGAGAAAGCGAAAATCGGGAAACAACAAACAAGCAAACTGTGTCCAGTTTTCCGAGTCCGTTTTGGGACTTGAACAATTTAGCTGAAATTTCCTATTCCCAATGGCTCGAAGTGCTGGCGAGACGACCAGACTCAGACAATACTGCGAGAAAAAACGCTGCACAGCCTGAAGATATAGCACGTTTTGAAAAGATTGTACAGTATGCAAAACAACAAAATTTGCCCGATCGCGCGATCGGACAAATCATCCAGGCGATCGGCGATAATTTCCTAGGAAAACCCTACGCCGAGAATTTGCTTGACAGTACCGGCGAAGAAAAGTTGATCGTAACTTTAAATAAATTTGATTGCGTTTTGTTTGTCGAAACCGTTTTAGCGATTTCGCGAGGCGTAGCTGTCAAAGATTACGACTATCAAAACTTTGTAAATCGCCTAGAACAACAGCGGTATGTAAACGGTAAAATGAATGGTTATTGCAGCCGCTTGCACTATTTTTCCGAATGGATTAACGACAATCAAAAACGACAAACAGTAGAAAACATTACCGCTCAATTAGGCGGAGTACCCATGAATAAAACACTAAATTTCATGAGCCAGCACCGCAGCAGTTATCCGCAAATGGTGAAAGACGAAGCAACTTATCAGTGCATAGTCAACCAAGAAGCAGACTTAGCCAAAACGATTGTTAATTACATCCCGACAAATCGGATAAAAAGTATTTATTCTCAGTTAAAACCGGGGGATATTGTGGCGGTAGCCACGGATGTTAAAGGATTGGATGTCACCCACACGGGTTTTGTGTACAGGAATGCAGACGGGAATCTGGGTTTAATTCACGCTTCGCCGGCTGGGGCTGTGACAGTTGCTTACGACTTGCACAGATATATTAGCAGAGTCGAAAGCGCGATCGGCATTGTAGTCGCTAGGGCGATCGATCCCAGATAAAGATCTGTGAAGTTATCAAAAGAAAGGACTTGCATTCCTAACTACAAACCTGTTATCAAAAAAAGGACTTGCATTCCTAACAATCGAATCTGTTAGGCTTTTTGGTGTCTTTTCAGGATTTTATGCTTCAGACAAACCACCAAAACCAGTCCATAATACATCCCAAGATATACCAAACAAAATCCTCTGCAAGCCAAGCCACTACCGATAAATAGACTGCCGAATAATGTAGCAAAAATCCATTGCCAAAAAGGAGGATGCCACAGTTTGCTAAATTCAATTGCGGAGTTACAAATCAAAACTCCCCATTCTTTTAACAAGTGATTACCAATAAATGTAGTTTATTGGTAATCACTTACCCTGAGACATTGGTGAATTGACAAAAAGTGAGAACCTACCGACCATCAGCCTTTACCTTAGATGTAAATTCAAGTAATTGCCTCTTGCTTCAGAAAGTGAGATGATTTCAGGCTTTGGAGCGATCGGCATTTCATCCTGATTTCATAATTGCGTGCAATTCTAGAGAAGTCAACCAATTTGGAGTATCTCAGGTAGCAACATTTTCTTTGGGTACTCTATCTCTGTAAGTGTTAAGGGAGGGTACGAAGTTAATAAGCTTGAGACACTATTAAGCCTCTAAGTTTGAAGTTATGAGGCTAAGTCAAGTGATTTTATCGTCTGAAACCCTGATTCTCTATTTACCCCCTGAACAGTTACCAATGAAGTGAGTGTTACTCAACTTCTTTGCAAAGATAGGATTTTCATTTCTTCTATTTAAAATCATTGCTTTTAGCAGATTCCAAAACGTTTGTTCCACCGCTGTTCAAAACTATGTAATTTTGTTCCACTACTATGCTGCTGACGCAATGATTCTAAGTGAAGTCATCATCCTTTAAACCACTATTCACGATTTCATCTAGTAAACGACATGGACAATACTTTCATTGCAACTTATTTTGATTGGGATCACCGGACTCCACGCAAACGCCATCGTTTGGCTAATCGGGTATTGAATAAATTTCGCTTGAACGGTCAAGTTATTCCAAAAACGCCTGGAATGGCAAGTGTAGAAGCTCGAATGAATATTTTTCATTTTGCGAGCCAAACAGCAGTATACAAAGTAGATGGTGATGTTGTCGAAGTGGGTTGTAATGCCGGCGAAAGCTCCATTGTGATCCAAAAAATTCTGAATGAGTATGCGCCGGAGAAACAATTTCATGTGTTTGACAGCTTTGAAGGGCTTCCAAAACTACAAGAAGACGATATTAAAGATGGAATATACGCTCAAGGTTCGATGACAGCTAAACTCGAAAGATTCAAAAAGAATTTTTCCGATGTTGGACTGGAGCTACCACATATTCATAAAGGATGGTTCGAGGATACTGTTCCTTCATGTCTTCCAGATCGGATAAGCTTTGCAATTGTGGACGGCGATATATATAGCTCTACTAAATATGTACTGCCCTATGTGTACGAGCGTCTAACGCCAGGAGCTATTTGCTTATTTGGCATTTATTATGATGAAAAGGTGTTTTCACGTCCATATACTGCTGAGCCATTCAAATCGCCTGGTGTAAAACGTGCTTGTGACGAGTTTTTTGAAGACAAGCCTGAAAAAGTCTCTGTACTCTATGCTTGTGAGTATTCCAACGGCTATTTTCGCAAGCTGTAGAGACAGAGCAGTTTTATGGCAATTAATCTGGTGTTTCTATCCTGAGAGTGTTTGATCGCTTTCCTGAATAGGGCGATCCTCGGAATTTGTCGATCGGCAATAAATCTTGTTGATTGCCGATCGCGAACACCTATAATGACGCAAATCCGTCCATTGCACTCCTGAGCGGGCTGGGTGCTTGTGGCACACATTAGGCTACTTAAAAATAAAGGACGAAACTCCTTACTACAAACCAAATTAATTGACAATTTCGTTGCGAGATACCTTACTCTTTCTAGCAGGATTTGGCGTTAATTCCGCCGGTGAGACTTGAACAGTTCCCCAATCGTTCAAAAAGCTTTTCAGCAAAACCTCTTGCTGAGTGCGAAATCCCTCGACATTTGCCCCTCGATTCATAATTACAAACCATACTGTTTCTTGTTTTTGAGTTGGCAGCGCTCCGCCCAAAGCGCTAACATTATCCAACGTGCCAGATTTGATTATTGCTAATTTTGGCAGCGGTCGTTCTGAGAGGATTCCTTCATCTTTTCCAACTATAGTTAAGACATCGGCAACTGTCATATTGTAAGGTTTAAGATAGCCTTCTAAAGCTATAAATAACGCGCAAGCAGCCCTCGGAGAAATACGGTTATCTTCGCTCAATCCCGAACCGTTGACGAGTTGAATTTCGGCGGGAGGAACTCCAGTTGCTGCTGCTGCTTTTTGTGCGACTATTTTCGCGCCGCCGACACTATCAGCCAGCATATCTGCCATGAGATTGTTGCTGTACTGATTCATCTTTTTGATCAGTTCAGCGAGGGGCAAAGAATAATGTTTTACTAAAGGCAGGCTGGTGGGAGGTGCTGCCACAACTTTGACAGTACCATCAATTACTATTTGAGGTTTTGGGGTATTTGGAGCTAGTGTTTGATACTGGGCGGCGGCTTCGCTCGGCCAGTTTTGACTGTTGAATGCTTGTTTTAGCAATTCTCCTGATTTGAGGGGATTTAATTCAAAATTCATGTAAAATTTATCGACAATTATCAAATTGCCAGTGATGCGCTTGATACCTTTTTGATTTAAGGTGTTACCGAGGGCGATCGCCTCTTCCCAAACAAACAATGGATCTTCGCTACCCTGAATAATTAAATCGCCTTTTAATACGCCGTCTTTGATTGTCCCGTCGGTACTAATTAAAGTGATAAATTGATGTTCCGGCCCGAATTCTTGCAGGGCTACCAGAGATGTGGCGACTTTGGTAATGGATGCGGCTGACAGAGGAACTGTACCTTGATGGTTGGCTAGCAAAGTATTGCCCGATTGCATCCAGATTCCTTGGTCTTCTTTGGCAGAACCTTGGGCTGTCAATCCGTTGAGATATTGCTGGATTTTGGTATTTGTGGCGGTTTCGGGATTGTTGACAGAGACTGTTAAGGGCTGACTTGGTTTAACCGGCGGCGGGGAAGATTCGGCTATAGGAGAGGGAGTTGCAAGTTGGGCTGATTCGGTAGCGGCGCATCCGGTGATAATTGTGAGAATGGCGATCGAACTTACAGCAGTCAAGTAGCGGTTTTTCAACATTACCTTAATTTTTTCCATCAAATTTACCATCATCTGTCGGCACGCCCGATGGAAAGTTTAGCATTAGCTGCGCGTCTTCCTTCTCCGATCTTGCTTCGCGCACTTCGCGTCTTCTTGCTTTCGTTAAATAGATATCTGGAAATGCTTCGGGATTTGATATTCAGCGCCTGGGGCCTTCACCCCAGGCCGGGCAAATTCTCGATCGACTGGTTTATCCAGCCATACTCCCCATACTTAGCGGCACCATTTCCCCGTGCATCGTCAGGCCTAATAACATCGACTCATTAACTCGGATCGTTTCTCCTGTAAGCGCGCAGCGTTCCTCCTGCTGTGCTGTGGCATTAATACTGGCTCGAATATCCTCTCGGCAAAACATCTGGCGATACTCTCCAGACTTCTGCTGGACGTAATTCCAGAGCAAATCTCGAATCAAAGCTTGATAGCCTTGATTCCCCGCGAGCTCTTTGAGTCTCTCCTTGAGCTCTTTTTCTAGTCGAATGCTGGTGACTTCCATTTCGGTGGTTGAGGTTCTAGGTAAGGTATGCATTATTTTTCTCCGTGACAGGTGGACATACGTGTAATATCAGTGTAGTATGTTTAAAGCTAGATTTAAAGGTCTCCGATCGCTTTGTGCCTACTGTGACATTTCTCTCCACCAATTCCACCTATCAACCGCAGCGCGATCGCCCTTGGGGTTGCAGCGACTCGTCACGGCACGTTTTGATGGTGGGTTTGGTCACCACAGCAACCTTCTGGGCGGGCGATCGTCTAAATAAACCCGGTTATAGTGGATTAAGACAAAATGCAGAAATTAATTACAACCAGGTAGACCGGGACGGTCTGGGAGTGGCACAGCCACAAAAAGATACGCGAAGCGGGAGGTACAGCTAAAAAAACTGTACCGACACAGGATGAAAATTTGCATGAAAGCAGTTTTTTTGGCCCCCGCTTCTGTCGTAACAGAAACGGGGGCATTTGATTGGATATTTGAGCAATTTGGAAAGGCTTGGGGAACTCGCAAAAACTAGGTGTAGCCAATGCTAGCGAAACGAAAATCCCAAATCAAAAATCTAAAATTCAAAATCTAAAATCCAAATGAGGAGGAGCAAGCCGTGATCATAGCAACTGATGTATTGAGGCAATCTGTAGTTGTATTTTCTCAAAATTACTTACCGATGAGCCGTGTCAATATCAAACGGGCGATCGTACTTTTGGTAACAGGCAAGGCTGAACCTCTGGATTTTAGCATCGGCAATGGCTATCTG
The DNA here is from genome assembly GCF_036705955.1 of Microcoleus sp. A6-C6. Taxonomy (NCBI): domain Bacteria; kingdom Bacillati; phylum Cyanobacteriota; class Cyanophyceae; order Oscillatoriales; family Microcoleaceae; genus Microcoleus; species Microcoleus sp. A6-C6. The sequence goes on from NZ_JAUBVR010000013.1 coordinate 38,096, forward strand.
GTGCGATCGCCCAGCACCAGCATCCATGTACCCGAACAAATCCGCTTGACTTTTGGTAACAGGGAGCGCGTTTGGAAAGTGCCACCGGTTAATCGCCGGGAAGTGCTGCGCCGCGACGCCCATGCTTGCCAATACTGTGGCAGCAATCGGCATTTGACGTTGGATCATGTGATGCCTCGATCGAAGGGCGGGCCGCACACTTGGGACAACGTGGTGACTGCTTGCGAAGGGTGCAACTCTCGTAAGGGCGATCGAACTCCCATAGAAGCTCAAATGTCTCTGCGAACTAAGCCGAAGGCTCCTATGCACCCCACTGTTGTTTTTGCCGAAATGTTTTGGCAAGAATACCAAATTGGTCATTAGTCATTGGTCATTGGTCATTGGTCATTGGTCATTGGTCATTAGTTAATCAAAAACAACTGACAACTAACAATTGTATTTCGCGATCGCATTTGTCACCCCAGAAACCAGGTTTCTTAATACATTGCTCGTGGATTGTCCCAAAACTCGTATAAACCCGATTTTTCACTACCCATGCCTAATATGCGAACCAATGACCAATGACTGATGACTAATGACTGATGACTGATGATTAAGAGGGCGGGTTTTGCCATTTTTCTATTCATTTGTATCATATATTTTTAGCTAAACCCGCCCCTACGAAATGCTAATAACCAATGACCAATGACCAATGACCAATGACCAATGACCAATGACTAATGACCAATGACCAATGACCAATGACTAATGACTAATGACTAATTTCAAATTTTCAATTTCAAATTTAGGGCTGTCAATATGCTGAAGTTGACTTATACTGAAACGGGCTTTAACCTGGAGCGTTTGGCTCAATCTCCCGAACAGTTAGTGGCGCTGCGAGTTGTGCTGGCTATGCGAGTTGGTCAAAGCATCAGCGTCGAACCGAGCACTGCGGCATTTTTGCTGCCGGCGAATTTGCCGGCGCTGTCTCTGTTGGAATCTGAGGCCCGCCGAAATGACAGCGAGGCGATCGATCTTTGTGTTGCTGATGCTGATTTTGTGGAAGTGACTCTGCGCGGTACGTGGATTGGAGGCGCGTCAGAGGGCGCTGATGGGGTGTTTGCGACTGTTTTGGGCGATCGGGCAGAACTGTTGTTGCTCAAACTCTGGCTCGAAACTCAGGCTGCTGCTGAGGTTGTCGGGGAAGTCGGCGATTAATATCTGATGAACAAGGAAAAAAAGAGGGAAGAGGGAAGAGGCTTGAAGGAAATATTTTCTTCATCTGGGCCTTTTCCACTCTTCCCATTCTCCCCCTCGGAAGCATCTCAGTTTTGATGTTGATTGCGCCCCAAAATATTATTTGGATGGCTTGACGGGCTTCACAACATAGTCAGAAGGCTTAACAGGAACTTTGCCTTGTTTCGCCATAGCTTTGTAAATCATGGCTGCTACTTCCCCGCGAGTTGCTATTTTGTTTGGCTGCAAAAGTGTAGGATTGGGATGGTTGACAACAATGCCAGCTTTTGTTGCTGCTGCTAATTTGTCAACTGCCCATTTCGGAACTTTTTTCCTGTCTGTATAAACTTGTAAAATCTTGCTGGTATTTTTTTCTTGTTTCAGGTTTAAACCGCTAGCTAATGCTACGATGACTTCGACACGGGGAACGTCTTTTGTGGGACGGAATTCATTGTTGGGATATCCTTTAAGAAATCCTTTTTGTACGCTGCCATCGATCGCACTGGCGGCAGGGTTCTTGTCTTTCACGTCTTCAAAATTAATCGTTTTTCGGCTCGGTTCTTTGTCGGACATTCGCTCAATTAAGCGCGCTAGTTCGGCTCGCGTCATCGGTTCGTCAGGCCGAAACTTGTTGTCGGTGACATCAGTAAAGATTTTGCGATCGACTAAAGCGACAATAAAGGGACGCGCCCAATATTTTTCAGGAACATCGGACAATTTAACGGCGCCAACCTTTGGTTTAGCTGCTTTCGGTTTGATAATGACTGGAGGGACAGTCGATCGCGCAATTGGCGTTTCGGGAACCACGATCGTCCCCAGAAGAGGAAATACTGGTAAAACAGGCCCGATAGGTGCGACAGGGGCGATATCCGGTTGCGAGGGAACGATCGTGGTAGCGGGCGATCGCATATCCGAACTCGGCGACACAGGCGTTAATATTTTCAGACTGTCGGGCGCAGCAGCAGGTTGAGAAAAAACCGCTGGAAATTGCCAACTTCTGGCATTCAATCGATCGGGATTTCTGCCCGTTACCCAAAAGAAAATTGCTCCCATCGTGCCGAAAGCAACCAAGATCGCAATCAATTCATCAAAACCTAGAGGGTTTCTTTGCTTTAACGGGGGTTGTGGAGAAGACATACTTGTCACCTACTATCAATGAAGCAATTAAATCACATATTTTTTGAGTCTGGCGAAGGCAGAGACCGCTACCATCAACTATTCCAAAGTTCTCGCCGTCAATACTTGCGGCGGTGTGGCATCGGGAGGATAGATAAAATCAACTTTTATCGAGATCGGTTGCTGATGCAAGGCAATCAATCTCTTTCATCAGCGCCTTCTGCCGCTTCCGAAAGAGCGACTCCGACTCGGTTGACGAGAACTCCTGCCGCTACCAAAGCTTGGCTGGCGTTTGTTTTGATTGGGACGTGCCTGCTGCGATCGCCTCAAATCGCTGCCTCCGTAACCCGAACCAGTCGATCGATTGGCATTTGGCGGTGCTGGGCGTCTTACTGGCACATTCGATGTGGGCGATCGCAAGCGGCCCGTCGTCCTTAAAACTTGACGGTTTCTCACAGCCGGAGGCGGGGCTTGGTAGCGAGTTTGATATTGCGAGACAGCTTGGCCGTAAGTATTGCCGTACCCGCCATATCCGCTCATAATTACCCCAGGCTGATAGAGTGGCGGCACGTAATATCGCGGTGTAAATAACAAACTGCCGATCGCCTGACCTGCCAAAGCCCCTGCAAACGGCGCCCAGAAGCCTGATTGCTGCCGAACTACCACCGTTTGTGGCTGACCTGTTTGAGGATTGTTAACAGTTTCAGTAACGTTGTGAACGTACTCTATTTTAAAATCTTCTGTCAAATGCAAGCTCGCTTTATTGTTATCCAGACTTAGATAACTTTTCTTGCCTGCCGAGATTTCTTCCTCCGTCAAGCGAGCCATTTGCAAATCGGTAGTACGGTAAACAGGGGTACTGCCGGGGGGAGTATTCAGCAACATCAAACTGTACTCGCCATCACTATCGTCGTAGGTAGCTTGCTGTACGGGATATTGACCTTGACTCAACTGATTGTTATTGTTTGGTGCAGCACCCACCGTGTTAATATTCCGATTTGCAGCCGGAGTTTCAGGCTGATTCACAGGAGATTGCGCGCTAGGAGAACCGCAGGCAGTTGCCGTCCACAATAATGTTAAAGCCATTAAATAAATTGTCAGTTTTCGCAGCATAATAAATAATAATTGGTCATTGGTCATTGGTCATTGGTCATTAGACCTCTTGCAAAAATCCTTTTAATCAAATTTTGGAACGGGCAAGATGCCCGTTCCACAAGGAAAAATGTTTTTTGTGGGATGGGCATCTTGCCCGTCCTAGTTATTTTTGCAAGAGGTCTATTGGTCATTGGTCATTAGTCATTAGTCAGTAGTCATTAGTCAGTAGTCATTAGTCATTAGTCATTAGTCATCAATCTGCTTGGGTTAATGCTTTTTTTTGTTTGTCATTGCGAGGAACGAAGCAATCGCAGCATCTGTTTTTCACAGCCTTTCGCCTACTCGAATGTAAGATTCCCATCCTATTGAATTATCAACAACTTCCTCCACACCCGATCGCACTTTGGACTCAACTCCTGATTTATTCACAGTTTGAGGACTGAAGCCCTCACTACAAACCTTTTTTAGTTAGAATTTTTCTCATTATTAAAGGGGAATCAGTTCTGGGAAATTCACCAAAACTTGGTCGTTGGTCAGTTCGTCTCCCAACTGTGCGGGAGAAAAGTGAACTTGCACAGCTCGCAGCCTTTCTTGGTAATGTAAATTAATCAATGCTTTTAAGCCGACTTTCAGGGTGCTGATGTCAGCAAGGTCAGTTTCTAGATCCGGAACTTCGCCTTCATAGGCGACTGTCAACATCACCACCACATTTCTAGTTACTGGCAAAGACAAGGGGGAATTTTTATCGTAAACAGATGTACTATGTTGAGGCTCGCTCAGATAGCGATCCGCTGAATCCGTAAAAAGTTCATCTACATAATCGCCTGCTTCGCCTTCATCCCAAAAAACATCGCCGACATTGGCCGCTGCTTGCCAGTAGTTGTCATACTGCAACAGGTGATTGCAAATTTCAACCAGCCCTTCTCCTAACACTTCTAAATCGCCATCGGCATCAATTGCTTCTCTGGCGGTGCGGTTGAGAACTCCTAACAGCGGTGCAACTTCTTCGCCTGTTAGCTGAACGAATATGCGGCAAACTGCTAATCGAGTTTTACCTGTAAATTGATTGAATCGATCGCGCCAAGCATTCATAAAAAACTATAGTTGTAAATCTGTAGGGCTATATTTCCAACAATAGCAGGCGATTTGAACTCTTGCCGTCTAACCTCAGATTGAGATCGAGGGTATTTTGAGCGATCGATTCCTCTGTGATTGTTTGCTGTGCTTCGCGATCGCAATCACCGCAAATTGTGTCGATAATTTAAAATCAAAAAACCTCCAATCTTGCAAGATTGGAGGCTTGCTGAGCGAATACTTTGGTTTAAGGTAACTATTTGACGATCGCACTTTCGACTTGTTCGATCGCAATTTCCGAACTCAACTCGGCAACTTGCTCGATCGACAAATCCAGCTCGCCGCCCGGAGCTTCTGGATGTTCGCGAACGCCTGCAACCGCATCTGCTGGCTCAGTTACACCTGCATCTGCCGGATCTTCAAAAATTTCAAAATTATCGCTCATCGCAGCGCAAGCAGCAGAGGCGCGCTGACCGGCGCGATAGCTCATGTAAGCCGCACCGCCACCCAAAATCCCCAAACCCAGAAAACCAAGAGCTGTTGTTTTGTAAGATTTCCACGGATTAATTTGATCAGAGCCACCGGAACCTAGCAGCGTTGTCGCAGAACCAGATTTCGTCGCCCCAGATTTGTTGTAGGAACAGGGGAAAGCAGATGCAGCATCACCTATGGCAATGCTGCTGGCGATTGCCACGATGGAAGCAATGCCAACTAACACTTGAAACTTCTTCATGGTGTTCTGGATTTTGTAAAGGATCATTAAAAAATAAATGGTAACAGCTCTTTACAAATCTATCAACAGGCGATCGCCGCCCAAATCACAGATTGATCGCAACTGCCAACGCTCGCCCGATCTCAATAAAAATTTTAAATTACCAAATTACCAGGCTGAAACTATTGTGATGCAAGCGTTTTGGCTAAAAGATTGGTATAATTGAAAGTCAGGTGAGCCAATATTTCGATCGCACTCATATCAAAAAAATTGAGGTGAAATAGCAGAAATTTTAATACAGCGTGGCAAACACTTGATGACAAACTACATTTAAGGCTACTTTTGAAAAGACTTCGTTATTGGAAAACTTTTTATTTTTATGACAGACAGCGGGAATCAAGGCATTGAGCGAGATCCTCATCGATTGTTGGTCACAGGCGGGGCTGGATTTATCGGCTCCAATTTTGTGCATCACTGGTGCAGCAGCTATCCCAATTCACGAGTAGTCGTACTAGACGCTTTAACCTACGCCGGCAACCGACAAACCCTGGCAAGTTTGGAAGGAGGAGAAAATTTTCGGTTTGTCCAAGGCGATATCTGCGATCGTACCCTAGTCGATACATTGCTCAAAGCAGAAAACATCAACACAGTCGCCCACTTTGCCGCAGAATCCCACGTTGACAGGTCAATTATCGGGCCTGCCGCCTTCGTTCAAACCAACGTTGTCGGCACCTTCACACTCCTAGAAGCCTTCCGCAAGCATTGGGAAGCCATTGATGATTCGTCTGTCAAAGCCCAAATGCGCTTTCTCCACGTTTCTACCGACGAAGTTTACGGCAGTCTCGGCCCCGACGACCCAGCATTTACCGAAACAACCGCCTACTCCCCCAACAGTCCCTACTCAGCCTCCAAAGCCGGCAGCGACCACCTCGCCCGCGCCTATTTCCACACCTACGGCCTCCCCACAATTATCACCAACTGTTCCAACAATTACGGGCCCTATCACTTCCCCGAAAAATTGATTCCATTAATGTGCATCAATATGCTATTGGGCAAACCGCTGCCAGTATACGGCGACGGTCAAAACGTGCGAGATTGGCTGTTCGTGCTCGACCACTGCCGCGCCTTAGATGCCGTGATCAACCGCGGACAGCCTGGGGAAACCTATAATGTTGGCGGCAACAACGAGGTAAAAAATCTCGATTTAGTCAAAATGCTCTGTCAGTTAATGGACGAATTAGCCCCAGATTTACCCGCGCGTCCTTGCGAACAACTGATCTCATTTGTCAAAGATCGAGCTGGGCACGATCGGCGTTACGCTATTGATGCCAACAAAATTAAAACAGAGTTGGGCTGGACTCCCTCAGTCACAGTTGAAGAAGGTTTGCGACAGACCGTGGAATGGTACTTAGCCCATCGCGAGTGGTGGGAACCCCTACTTTCCGAGGAATATCAAACTTATTACAGCAAAATATACGCTAATTAGTCAGTTTCGTGCGATCGCACGCCAGCGTGTAAATCATTAACCGGGTTTTTCAACTCTTATCCAGGTCTTGAACCAAGCATTTTAGTTAAAAAACCCGGTTTCCGCGTAAATCCTGATTTAATTAAGTGCATTTTATATCATAAATATTCACCATTGTCAATCTTTGTGAAGATTTAGTTAACAGTCATCCCAAACGCACAAATTTAAGTGGTTGTGGCTGATAATTTCAATAGAGCGATCAAATTAAACATTTTAGAAGCTTTTAGTAAACACAGAAAGCAGCAATGACCGAAATCAACTGGCTCAAACAAGTCCAAGAACCTAAATACTGGCTGTTAGGCATCGCCTCCGGTTTGATTGCCCTCCACCTGACTCTGACTTCCAGAACCAACGACACTGACCTGTTCGGCACAATGTTACTGTTTTGGGGAGTCGTAGCATTTCTGATTTGGGAAAAACACGAATCCCTAACTTTTGAAAGCGGAGTTTTCGCCAGCTTCTTTGGGGCATCGTTAATTGCTTTCATCTTGCTCAAAAGTTCTTCGATACCTGCGGGATACGACTTTTTTATCAGACTTTCGCCCTTCTTGACAGGAGTAAGTCTGGCGTTGCTAGCTTCCGGCACAAAAGGGCTGAAACAATACTGGCAGGAACTGCTAATTCTTGCCTACACAGCCATTCCTCCCGGATTGATCGGAGTATTCGTTGACGTAGCCCAATTAACAGCAAAATTTTCTGCTTTCATCCTGCACTACTTAGGATTTGAAGTGATACGGAAAGGAGTATTTCTCATCCTAGAAAAAGGCAGCGTAGAAGTGTATCACGGCTGTTCGGGGGTGAATGCAATTCTACAATTGTTAGGATTAGCCCTGGTTTTCTTGCTGATGTTTCCGACAACTTTAGGTCAAAAGATTGTAGTACCAATCGTGGCAATAATTACTGCATTTGTAGTGAATGCCGCGCGAGTCGCTCTCATGGCTGTGCTGGTATCGCTATCTCAACCCGCAGCATTTAAATACTGGCACGAAGGAAATGGTTCGGTAGTATTTTCGATGATTGCTGTCTTCATTTTCGGGTTATTCTGCTGGTTTGCAATTTTGAAAGACGAACCGCCCACTAAGGAAAAACAAAATTGCTAATGGCTATTACCTATTGGAAACCAGTTAGGATTTCTCTTTTGGCTATTACTTTTGCAGGGGTTTTGTTAGTCGCCGGAAAGTTCACCTTATATCCTTCGACTGGAAATCAGGCTGCCACCCAGTTTGAATTTCCAGAGTCAGTACCTCTAGCAGAGTGGAAACTACAAAAGAGCACCCCACTCAAAATTAGCGATACTTCAGAAGTCAAAGCTGCCAGAAAGTATGAATATCAAAAAAGTAGCATTGCTTTAGAAATAGAGATGCGCTATGCGGTAAACACCATCGGGGATGTGGAAAGTATGATGAAGGGACATACTATTCTCAAGTCGTCTCCTGGTAAACTAGCATTAGCAAAGACTCAAGGCGCGGGGTTTCACGGAATTTTGCAACAGCAGAATCGACTGTATTTGAGTTCGTGTATCAATCCTCGTGGCGGTGCTACAGTCACTGCCGAACAGTTTAGATACAATCGCAATACTCGCGATTGGCAGCCAAACCGCATTCTGTTTTGGCTGTTGGGTAGGGGTAATATTCAAGACCGGCGATGTTTGTGGGCTCAGATGTCTGTACCTTTGGATAAAACAACTCCAGAAGATGCCCAAAAAATTCTAGAAAATGCTTGGGTTTCTTGGTATGGGTGGTGGCAACCACGATTTCCCGAACCTTAAGTGAAGTCAAGAGAGATTTTTTGTAACCACAATTGTGATTATTTATGAATGACGTACAAGGCGAGCAAGGTTTTTCGATCTACAGGCTGCGTTGGATTGGCTACGGTCTATTAATTCTATCTTTATTAGATACGATCGCAGTTCTGATACCAGCAAATTTTGGGAATCGCGTCTGGGAATTGCAGACGATTGGCGCTGTGGTGGAACGGGTGCCAGTTCCTCTATTGGCAATGGCGCTGATATTTTTTGGAGAAGGATATGACCGCAGAAGCTTGGAAAACGTTTTTTTGAAGGTTTTGTCTTGGGTGTGTCTGCTGCTGGCGGTGGTTTTTCTGTTGATGATGCCTTTGGGAATTTTTGGCACTATCTACGTGAACAACCAAAATGACAAGCAAATTACTGCTCAAGCCAACCAACAATTAGCTCAGTTGCAGCAGGTAGAAGAAAAGTTAAATAAGGGTACTCCTGAAGATTTAAAGAATTTGGCAGGGGAACTTAGCCGTTTGGGGGTACCAGCGGATACGCAAAACCCGCAGGAATTGAAAAGCCAAATTCTTTCGAGAATTACTCCGGCTAAGGAACGGTTGCAGTCTCAAAGCGCCACGGTTCAGTCAAGTCAGCGCTTGGGGTTATTCAAAAATGCTGTTAAGTGGCTGCTGGGCGCGTTGATTTCTAGTGTTTTGTTTTTCACAATCTGGCGCGGTACTGATTGGGCTCGTTAAGTAAGTATTGGTGTCAAATTATGCCTGAAACCATTGAATAATTTCGCTTTAATCTGAGTCTAGATCCCCCTGAATCCCCATTAATAAGGGGGACTTTGATCGGTATTCTTGTCCCCACTTTTTTTAAGGGGGGTTAGGGGCATCTGTCTTAACCCTATTCAGTTAATTCAGGATCTGTCAAAAAATATTGGGCTGTGACAGCCATATATGGTGCTAGTATTTTATGGCGATCGGCAATTTAGCAATTTCTGTGAAAAATAGCTTGAGTGGTGGCGGTTATGTTAGCGAACTGCTGTACTCATAACTTTCTTTTGATAAATCTTGTGTCTGCTGCAATTTGTGTACTAGAAATTGCACAAAATCGAGCACTTCCTGCTGTTTGTCTGTCGAAAGCATCCGCAGATTATCTAATAATATTTTTTCGATATCGAGTGTTTGTGTCATTGATTTTTACCTGCACATCGATCGTGTTTTTGTACGGGTATTTGTAGGGCGCGTACTGCACACTTTACCTGTTCTATATCAAATTTGCACTGTCAGCAGGCGAAGATCGCTTTTTAAGTGCGATGAGTAAGATATTTGAGTCGGATGGTGCGCCGTCGATCGAGAACAAGAGATTCCGACGGGGGTAAGAAGGGGCGGACACACGTGGGCAAGTTGCGGTATTTTTAGACTTTATCATGTATTGTACCGCATCTGCACTACAATTATAAGTTAGTTGGCTTCGCTTTTGGCTGAAATAATTCTTCTAAATTATCTGTCAGTGTTTAACATTAAGGTATGCACCTCTAATTGCTGTAGTTAATTCTATGAGAAAGCCACAAACTGTTAAAGCTTTGGAAGAGCTAGGACGGATTCAACTCTCTAAGAGTTTTTTCATGCGTGAGTTTCTTTATTTGGAAATCTCTCAAATTGAAGGTATCTCTAACATTCCTAGCGATCCTGAATTGGCGATCGCAGCCGGAAAGAATTTGTGTGAGAGAGTGCTTGAACCAATTCAAGATGCGCTTGGTCGGATTAGTATCCGCTCAGCCTATCGTTCTTGTGTGGTGAACGCCAAAGGAGCAGAGAATAAAAATCAGTACAACTGTGCCAGTAATGAGTCCAACTATGCACAACATATCTGGGACGTAAAAGATTCAGAGGGGTATATGGGAGCAACAGTATGTATTGTTGTTACATCATTCATCCCTTACTATGAACGCACTCAAGATTGGACAGCATTGGCATGGTGGATACATGACCACATTGATGCTTATGCAGGAATGACCTTTTTCCCAAAGTATGCAGCATTCAACATTAGTTGGCGCGAGAATCCTAATGTTTCAAAAGTAATTTATAGCTACGTAAAAAATCCGCACACTGGTAAGAGCGGGTGTCTGACAAAGGAGGGGATGGATAATTTCTCAGGTTTGCACGAGCAGTTTTATCAAGAGTTTATCGATCGCTGACTAACTATCCCCTTGCACCTCTATGCTATAATTATATCCCTGCTCCGAATCTTTACATCGCCCGCCCTTTTCCCATATCCTAGAAAAACACAGCTATTCTAATCAGAAAAAATACGAAATGAGTATCGTAATCGAGTAAAATGTGCGATCGCTCAAACTATAATAGAGGCAGGAAAAGTTAAAAAGAGTTATGATTCCAGTCAAAGTTGCTCAACAGCAGTTACAAAATTTGATTGATACGGTGAGCCAGTCGCATCAGCCCATTATTATTGCAGGACAGAGTAGCAATGCCGTGTTGTTATCTGAAGCTGATTGGGCATCGGTGCAAGAAACATTGTATCTTCTCTCAGTTCCGGGAATGCGAGAATCGATTCGGGAAGGATTGGCGACACCGCTTGAGGAATGCGAGCGGGAGTTAGAGTGGTGAGTTGGGATTTAGTTTACACCAAACAGGCACAGAAAGATGCCCAAAAACTGGCTTCTAGTAATTTACGAGATAAGGCACAAGCCTTACTTGATATCATTAAAATCAATCCGTTTCAAAATCCACCACCCTACGAAAAATTAGTGGGAGATTTGGCAGGTGCGTACTCGCGGCGAATCAATATTCAGCATCGTCTGGTGTATGAGGTTATTGATTCTGAAAATACGGTGAAAATTTTACGGATGTGGACGCATTATGAGTAGTGTTTCTTAGGGGGTGGAGTCGGATCGATCGCTTAATAGACTTGAATTCCCTAAATAGTTCGATCCGTAAACCGTAGATACAAGGCAGATTAACGCAGATAGACGTAGATAAATTCAAGAATTGAAAGGGAATGAATGCAATTCAAGTCTATTCTACAACGCTGACTAACCATCGCCTTGAACCTCAATAGTATAACTGTAGCCCTGTTCAGTCAGAAACAGTTGGCGGTGTCGCGCAAAATCCTCCTCGCAAGTTTGTAGGGAGACTAATGTATAAAAACTCGCAGTATGTCCATCAGATTTCGGGCGGAGAATTCGTCCGAGGCGCTGCGCTTCTTCTTGGCGAGAACCATATTTACCCGATACTTGAATCAACACATCGGCATCGGGTAAATCGACGGCAAAATTGCCCACGCGAGATAGAATTAATCCGGGAATCTCTTTGTTACGAAATGCTTCGTATAGCCGATCGCGCTCAACCTGTTTTGTCTTCCCCGTAATCAGCGGTAATTTGGTAACAAGGGCGATCGCATCCAACTGCTCCAGAAACTCACCAATAATTAAAATACGATGCCCCGCCTCCTTTTGCAACAAACTTTGCACCACATCCAACTTACCCGGATTTTCCGCAGCAACCCGAAACTGACTGCGGCGCGGCGCTAGGGCATATTCCATCTTTTCGGCCTCATTTTGGGCGACACGGATTTCGGTACAATTGGCTGTGGCAATAAATCCCTGTCCTTCCAATTCCCGCCAAGGTACGTCATAGCGCTTGGGGCCAATTAGCGTAAACACATCGCCTTCCTTCCCGTCTTCGCGAATCAATGTCGCCGTCAAACCTAACCTGCGTCGCGCTTGTAAGTCGGCGGTAATCCGAAATATCGGTGCGGGTAATAGATGCACTTCGTCATAAATAATCAGTCCCCAGGATTGCGCGTTAAATAACTCGAAATGCGGGAATTCATCATCTTTAGTCGATCGATAACTCAGCATTTGGTAAGTCGAGAGAGTTACAGAAGCCGTTTTTTTGCTCTTGCTGCTGTACTCGGCGATCGCATCTTCAGTTAAACTCGTTTTGTCTAATATTTCCCTGCGCCACTGGTGCACCGATGTCAAACTACTGGTGAGAATCAATGTTTTTTGCTGCACCAAACTCATCGCAATCATCCCCACAATCGTCTTACCAGCGCCGCAGGGTAGGACGATCGTACCGCTGCCACCTCGAACCTCTCCGCTCTGATAGAATGCTTCTACTGCTTCTTTTTGATAGGCACGCAAATTAAAGGGTAAGTCGCTTCCTAAAGTGCGATCGCGCAACGTAATTTTCAACTCCGCACCTTCCACATATCCAGCTAAATCTTCCGCCGGATAACCCACAGCTAGCAAAGCTTGTTTGAGTACACCGCGATTCCCCGCATCGACTTGAAAGCAAAGATCCGAAATCCGCTTACCTAACAGCGGTTTTACGCGCTCATCCCGCACTAGCAACTCCGTCAGCGGGCGATCGGCAATCCGCAGTTGTAAATCGGTATTTTCCGCATCAATCCTTTCAATTACCGTCAATCCGTAGCGTGTACCAAGCAGTGCGATTTCCTGCGCTACCGACTCAGGAATGTCATATTTAGCATACTTTCGCAAAGCTGCGATCATCAATTCAACTAACATTCCCGCCGCCCGCGCATTCCACACGCTTAAGGGCGTGATGCGATAGGTGTGGATGTGTTCGGGACTTTTGATTAATTCGGCAAAGGGTGCGATCGCTTCTCGTGCTTTTTGTGCTGTTGGGGCGTGCACTTCTAGTAAAATTGAGCGATCGCTCTGTACGATTAAAGCATTTTCAGCAACATAACTCATAAGTAGAAGGAAGAAGGAAGAAGGAAGAGGGAAGAAGGAAGAGGGAAGAGGGAAGAGGGAAGAGAAATGTTTGGTTTATTTGATCCAGTCTATGTCAAAGGTGCGTCGCGATCGAGATTGTCGATCTTTTTAGGGATTTATCGCCCGCGACGCACCCTACAAATACTTAAGAAGGGGGGGACAAGATTATTCTCAAAGTCCCCCTTCTTAAGGGGGATTTAGGGGGATCTGGACTCAGCTATAAACAAAAGATACAAAGGTTTTCGGGCGATTGTTGACACTAATATAGCAGTTCTCAGAAAGATAAGGAGAGCCTCATGCCCTATGCCCTATGCCCTATGCCCTTCGCGTACCTCACCTTTTTGAGAAAGGCTATAATATCAGGTGTATTATTTATCACTCTGGGGTAAAACATAGCCCATTTGCCGCAGGGCGGTGCGAAATTTAGTTTCCTGGCCCAATGGAACCGCTAAAGTGCGATCGCCCGCCAACTGACAGAACTTTTTAGTACGGGAATCATTCGCAATCAGCAATGCTAAATGGGCGGTAGTACATTCGATCAACCTGACACTACCTATATCTTGCACGCTATTCGATCGCTCCATAACATCAGTTAAAAATTGTTGCACAGTTTGCGGTAGCGGTTCAATACTCCTGGCGTCCAAAAACTCTGTAAACTCAGTTAATGGATATCCGTTTTCAATGGCTGCGAAGATTTTTGGGCGATCCAGACGCCACACAACATCCGACACTTTCTTAGTATAGATATCTAGGACGATCGCATCAGATGTCTCCACACCATCTCCCGCCGCAATAATTTCAAGATTCGGTAATACCCGCAGCGTTTGACGGATCTCAATTACTGGCGGAGTATACTTATCCGTCAACTCCAAACAGTAAGCCCCCAAACTCGTCAAGCGAAAATATACTAAGCCATCATAACGACTGAGGAATTCCATATAGTCCGTTCCCCAAAGATTGTCATAATCGCTTGGTATGAGCGCAGGATCGACATATGCAACATCAATGATTCCCAAAGTAGCAGCATACTCAAACAAAAAACACCGCATATATCGTTCTTCCAGAATCGACCAACTATGCCCACCCAATTCTGATAAGTTTCCATACCCAGCTTCACCAATATATAAACAGTACGGTTCCTCTGTTACCTCAAATCTATGACCTGTTGCGACTAGATATTTACTAAAATCATAAAATAGAATCCACTTACCGACAGGACATTCTGCGAGCACAGAGACGATCGCATCTCTGCGCCACGCCACATCCGTCATCCCATTTGCACCCCGGCCAGTTTGTCCTTTGATCGCATCAATGCGGCGAAATTCATCAAAGATTTTGGTCTTTAACCAGCGCTTCCATGCTGTTTGTAAACCTTTGGCGGGTGATTCTTGTAAGGCTTTCAGTCCCGCTTTTGTCAAAACTAGCTTTTTGCCCGATCGTTCCGCGAACTTGCTCCCTTGCGCTATCATTATCCAAGCAAAGGGCTTAATGCTACCGACTTCAGCGAATACTTCATCATCATAGTCGCTATCCTGCGCTAGGGTAATTTGACGCTGTTCCTCATTATAAAAATCACCGCCTTGCAATATAGAGGCGATCGCTTTTACACTTGCAGCACTAGCTAAACCAGTTCTCACGCTAACAGCAACTTTCCCCGACTGAATCAAACGCAAAACAGCAGCTAAATCCTTTGTGGCTGCCAACTGTGTTTCACAAGAAGCCAAGGGAATATCGTATTCTTCTGTATCTTTTTCCCCTGTACTATAGTTGTATTTTCGGACGCTGAGTTTAACATGATTTTTTAATGTTTCACCACTATGATCCAAGGTCGTTTTTTTCGGCTTTGGCACAAATTTTAGCAATGATTTTTCTAAATCGTAAGGAATCTTGCTGCCATAAATAAACAAGCATAGCAGTGATGGTTCTCTGTTAGTTCCATAGCGATCGATTGTTCCAAAATTTGGTGATTCTCCGTATTTCGCCCTAAATATTTCAGGAAAATAATAGCCATCCTCCCCATGTATAACTTCAGCTACAGCCGCTTTTTGGAGATCGTCTAATTGCGTCCACAGTTTCCGAAGGTTATCTCCCAGCAATTGCGATCTAATTCCATCAACAAGATCCGCTTTACGGGTTAATTTACGAGAATCGGGTAATAATGCTTTGAGCTTTTTTAAATCGTCAACAATTATTGCTTCCAGTGCCTGTTGGAGGCTAAGAAGGTTATCTATACTTGGGTAACGCGGCATAATTTTTGGCGATGCGCCCGCTTCAAAAAAAAATTGCAACCCAATTATAACAACTTTATGGGATGCGAAACTTGAATTTTTGTTACAAGATTCAGAATTTTGGTTCAACAGTTACGGTACGATGAACCGGAACTCTGCATAGGTTATTTGTTTGGATTTTTAAGGGAATATTTCTCACCCTAAAATTACCTGGTTCAAGAGTCGTCATCAAGTCCTTCGTAAGTTTTTTACATCTTTACTTTTAATCGTTGGAGGTTGGCTGCTTTCTTCTAGCAAACAAACCCGACATACTTAAACCTGTCACCAGCAAGCCGAGCATTCCCAATCCGTTTAAAATCGGGTAAATTGCTTGCAGGTGAAAAATTTCACCTGTATGAATTTTCAACAATAATCTCGATGAAATTCCTGTGCTAATCGGCCACTCTTTGACAACTGTTGTAGCCATTCCAGTCAACACAGTGAGGGTAATTGGTAAAAAAACAATTATAGCTAGAATGCGATGGTACTTGCGAAATGCTTTTTTCATAACGGTTGAAAATTTAGAAATACTCAGCTTATATAATGAGGTAGCATTGAGTGTTTGTTTCTGAGCAATTACGGCGAACGCCGCACTAGAAACAAACACTCAAATTAGCACTTACATTTTGGACTTAGGAATGCTAGCGATGGTCTTTTCTAGCGACTGCAATTCAACCAGCACTAGGTCTTTGCTGGGCTTGGCTTTTTTGAGTTCGTTTGTTACTTTTTCTGTAGTTTCTTCAACGGTATCGTAGCTTTTAGGTTCCTTAGCTTTGATGCCATCTTCGACTTTCTTCCAGGAAGTTTCAAACTGGTCAAATTCGGTTTTAGCTTTAACGAAATCACCAGTGTCAACTGCTGCTTTGGTATTAGTAACTACACTCATTAACTCTGGATAGCTAGCAGTAGATACTGGTTTCTCAGATCCGGTGGTAGTAGTAGTCGTCGTAGTCGTAGCAGGGGGAACCGCTGAAGGTGGGGTTGACGGAGTGGATGCTTCTTTGTCGCCGCAACCAGCCAAAGCTACAAGGGTGACGGCACTGAGGATAAGGATTGGATTGAAACGAGCCATGAAAACTCCTAAAAAATTAAGACTACAATCTATTGTGTCACAAAACCAGCAGATCGATCGCTAAAACGGCAATTTCTGCAATTAATCGCACTTAGCAGCCAGCCCAAGAGGATCGTGCTGCTAGCGCTGTCATCTTCGAGACGGCGCGGGAGTTACAGAAATCTAGTTTCGGGAATGAAGGTAATGTGATCGCTGACAGGATTTAACAATCTAAAGGAAACGTCGAAATGTTAGTGTATCGAAACTGACAAAGTGTAACTCGCACCGCCTCGTTCTGTACCGACGACTATCTGATATTTTCCCGTCTGGGGCAATTATTCCGACCAAGTTTTTGCTCCTTCAGTTAAGGCGTTTGTATTCGGATCGATCGCATTAAAAACAGCATTTGCTTCGACTGATTGAATTTCAAGATTCATCCTTTAACTTTGTTTGACACCAATCAAATAAATTATGACTTTGCCGCGCGCTACTCCTCCTTTTACTTCGACTGAGCTAGCACCTCTTTTAAACTTAATCTGCTGCTGTCACTGAACCATTAAAATTGCCGATTGTTCCCGGATTGCTGTGGAGGGGAAAATGCTGGACATAGCCTTGACTGAATCTGGAAAAATTGCAGAGGCACTTAAGCCGATTATCAAATTATTTAGCTGTTTGAAAGTTTTTGCTGGTTTGTTCATGGGAGTTTCACTCTTAGTATGAAATGGATTTACTTGTACGATTATAGCTAAGCATTCCTGTCTGCGTGCGATCGCCCTTGCAGATAAATTTTAGCTTTCTGTCAACGGCTTTTTCGCCCTCGCCCTCGCCCCAGACTTGATTTGAGTTTCGAGATTTGAGATTAAACCCTAGGATGTGGGATAATTTTGGGCGATCGCAATTTATGCTACTGTATAGTCGCCAGCGGGTGCGGTAAAGTAAAAACACCCAGAACACGCTGTTACAAAAAAAATGTACACTTCCTAATTATCACAAACCAAACGATATGACGCAACAGCCAGCCATTACCTATCGCACCGAAAGCGACTCAATGGGAGACAAACAAATCCCATCTACCGTTTACTACGGCATTCAAACTCTGCGCGCCGTTGAAAATTTTCCAATTAGCGGTATCAAACCTTTATCAACTTACGTCGATGCTTGCGTTTTAATTAAAAAAGCTGCGGCGATAGTCAACGGTAAACTCGGCTGCATTCCTGAAGATATCAGCCAAGCACTGATACAAGCTGCTGATGAAGTTTTAGCAGGAAATTTGCGCGATCAATTTGTAGTTGATGTTTACCAAGCAGGCGCGGGAACTTCTCACCACATGAATATTAATGAAGTTCTTTCCAATCGCGCTTTGGAAATTATGGGCGATGAAAAAGGCAACTACAAGCGCGTCAGTCCCAACGATCATGTAAACTACGGTCAATCTACCAATGATGTGATTCCGACTGCGATTCGGATCGGCGGATTGTTGGCGTTAGAAAATACTTTGTTTCCGGCTTTGTCGGATGCCGTAGTCGCCCTAGAAAACAAAGCAGAAGAATTCAAAAATATTGTTAAATCCGGCCGCACTCATATGCAAGATGCTGTGCCGGTTCGACTCGGCGACACCTTCGGCGCTTGGGCGCAAATTCTCAGAGAACATACCTTGAGAATTGACAGGGCATCCGATGATTTGACATCCCTGGGACTGGGGGGAAGTGCCGCAGGAACAGGGTTAAATACTCACCCTGAATACTCTCAAAAAGTTGCTGAAATTCTCTCAGAATTAATCGACCACCCCCTAAAACCAGCACCGCATTTAATGGCAGCGATGCAGAGTATGGCACCGTTTGTTAATGTCTCCGGCGCACTGCGAAATCTCGCTCAGGATTGCGTTAAAATGTCCCATGACTTGCGTTTGATGGACTCCGGCCCGAAAACGGGTTTTAAGGAAATTCAACTGCCTCCGGTGCAACCTGGTTCGTCAATTATGCCGGGAAAATACAATCCTGTGATGGCAGAAATGACTTCGATGGTGTGTTTTCAAGTTATGGGTTACGATAGCGCGATCGCCCTAGCAGCCCAAGCGGGACAATTAGAATTGAACGTGATGATGCCCTTAATCGCTTACAATCTAATTCACAGCATCGAAATTTTAGGCAATACCATCAGCGCCCTGACAACCAAATGCCTCGACAAAATTGAAGCAAAGGGCGATCGATGTCTCGCCTACGCAGAAGGCAGTCTCGCCCTCGTTACCGCCCTCAACACTCACATCGGCTATCTCAACGCTGCCGCCGTCGCCAAAGAATCTCTCGAAACCGGCAAATCTTTGCGGCAAATTGTGCTAGAACGCGGTTTAATGAATGCAGAAGACTTGGCAACAGTTCTAGATTTAGAGAAAATGAGTGCGATGCCAACATCTTCTGCTAACGTATAGGATCTCGCAGGAATCAGCTAGAAACTAGAAGGCTGAACTCGATTTAATTTTGCATTCTGCCTTCTGAGTTCTGCTTAACGGCTGTCACAGGTTACAGTTAAAGAATTCAGAATTCAATCTCTTACATTTAATTCTGAATTTTTTTTATAGTCTAAAGTTTGGGAGCAAGATTTATGCGCGCAGGTTCTTTTGGCAAATTAACTCAAGATAAAGAGAACACAACTCAAGTGACATTTCATTATGTGGAAGGTCACACGGAAACCTTTACTATCCCGATGCCTGCACAAGAATTTCAAGAGGAAGTGCTGAATTTATTAAATCAACCTTGGTTGACTTTTCATTTAGTCGATCAAACGGTTTTTATCTGCACTGCCAGGTTGGTGAAAGTGGAAGTTAAACCTGCTATCCCTGAACTGCAAGGCCAAGGAATATTCTCTAACTCGCAGCGAGTTAGTACCATGCAGCGGGCTGCTGTTGGTAGATTGCCGATGAATACTTAAACTTAGTTGATGGTAATTGGTAATTGGTCATGGGTAATTGGTAAGCTGTTTAGCATTTAAATTGGATATTTGGAACGGGTTCGCCTGCCCATTTCACAATATCTTTATTAATTTTTGATGTACAATTTAAACGTAGAACAGCTTAATAGGTAATGGGTAATTGGTAATGGGTAATCACGAAACGAAAAAACATCAATAATCCATTTCTCCTTCCAATGCCCAATGCCCAATGCCCAATGCCCAATGCCCACTGCCCAATGCCCACTGCCCAATGCCCAATGCCCATTACCCATTACCCATTATGTCTGCTGTTAGTTTAATTCGTGCCAATTCATACGATCGCCAAAATCTACTAAAATCTTTAGAAAATTTGCTCGCACCCTTGGGCGGAATGTCGGCTTTTGTCAAATCGGGCGATCGGGTTTTACTCAAACCCAATCTTCTGACAGGTGCTCGCCCTACCAAAGAATGCGTCACCCGGCCAGAATTAGTTTACTGCGTGGCCAAAATGGTCATTGAAGCGGGCGGAAAACCGTTTTTAGGAGACAGTCCAGCTTTTGGTAGCGCGATGGGTGTAGCCAAAGCCAACGGTTATTTACCACTGTTGGCAGAACTCAATTTGCCAGTAGTGGAGTTTCAAGGAAAACGCTACGAAACAGTCAGCCAAGAGTTCAATCATCTCCGACTTTGCAAAGAAGCAATGGAAGCAGATGTCGTGATTAACTTGCCCAAACTCAAATCTCACGTTCAATTAACCGTGACAATGGGCGTAAAAAACTTGTTCGGCTGCGTACCGGGGAAAATGAAGGCTTGGTGGCACATGGAAGCCGGCAAAGATAGCGCCAGATTCGGTCAAATGCTGGTAGAAACGGCCCGAACAATTAACCCAAATCTGACGATTTTAGACGGTATAATCGGTCACGAAGGTAACGGGCCCAGCGGCGGCGAACCTAAGTTTTTAGGAATTTTGGGCGCGTCGAGTGATGTGTTTGCTTTGGATCGAACTTTAGTGGAAATTATTAATGTCGATCCGGCGCTGGTTCCGACTGTAGCTGCGGCGATCAAATTGCGGCTGTGCTCGAATTTGGAGGCGATCGATTTTCCGCTGTTGCACCCGGAAACTCTCAAAGTTTTGGATTGGAAGTTGCCCGAAAGTATGATGCCCATTGACTTTGGGATGCCCCGCGTGATCAAGTCTACTTTCAAAAATTTGTATATCCGCTTCATTAAAGAAAATAACGGAATGTATGTGTTTTTCTGTAAAAAGTGACAAAGCAAGTTGCAACGATCGGGACATTTTTTGGGTAGCGCCTGAAACCCGCATTCTACAGTTTAAATTTTAGCTTCTAAGGAACCTGAAACCCTATTCTACGCTGATTCCTGATTGAAAACTGTCCGAACTATTCATCTTACATCTTAAATGAGTTATCTTAAATAAGATGTTAAGCTCAAAACTATCCCGGAGCAATGTGTTTCTGAAGCCTAATAATTTTAGGCTACTCATCTAATGTGTATTACGATACACAATTTTCAACGACGATAATTGATGCCAGGATTTAAGCTTCAACTTCACTGGTGATCAGTCATCAAGTACCGAAATAAGGAGAACTACAATGCAAACTCAGAATTCCTTAAGTCCTACCGTCGTTTGTCCTATATCGGGACAGAGTATGAAACCCTGGTTATTGATCCCGGGTGATTGGCGAAGACCAACAAATAAAGAGTCATTTCAATTGTACTGGTGTCAAAAATCACAACTTGGATGCCTTAATCCTCTACCAGAACTTAAGCAAATCGAAAGCTTCTACGACATCGACGATTACTATACTCACCATACAGACTTTACCGACTCAAAATCTGCCTCTTCTATTTCCTTCTTCGATAAATTGCGCACCCACCTAGCTTGGCGTTTCGATAGGGGAGTAGATGTCACAACTCAATGGTGGAAACAGCACTTCGGGACTTCTTCTTACGAGATATTAGAAATCGGTTGCGCCAATGGCAAACTGCTGGAAGAATTCAAAGTAGATGGTCACAAGGTCTGGGGAGTAGAACCAGATAGACAAGCTTTGTTTTTCGCCAAGGAACGAAATCTTGATGTATATTATGGCACTGCTGAATCTTTGCCCCCGGAAATCACGTCGAGAAAGTACGACATAATTATTATGAACCACGTACTGGAACATACCCTAGATCCTTTACTGGCACTCCGCAATACTATGGACTTGCTCGTGGACGGTGGCAAATTGGTGATGGAAGTACCAAATAACTCGTGTATGGCGCTAAAAGCATCAGGGATTGCATGGCTCCACCTAGATGTGCCAAGGCATTTGTATTTCTTCACAGCCGACAGTTTGCGCGCTATCTGTAAACAGGTGGGATTTGAGGTGATTTCTACTGAGTTTAATGGCTACTATCGCTTATTTACCAACGGTTGGATTGATGATGAAAGAAAAATCTTGAATTTGTTCAATTCAATGGAATTAAAGGGGATTGCTAAGCCCAAAGAAAACAGTAAATTCCAATCTTGGAAGTTACTACTGAAAACATTTCTTGCTCCCGACCACAAAAAATACGATTCAGTCAGAATTGTTGTAAAAAAGCCCTAGTAAGAGCGAAGGAAGGGAAATAAAGCTTTGAGAATTTCTTAGTAACTTGAGAATTTCAGCATCAAGGCTTCGCATTACCTAAGACAGGACTTACGCAGGGTGCATCTCACTTCGACAATTACCAGAAAAAATTGGGCTAAAGCCTCTCCCTTGTAGGGAGAAATTAAAAGTAGACTATTCATTACTCCAATCCTCTTCCTTCCAGGTAGAGGCCGCCCTCAACTGTCAACTGTCAACTGAATGAAGTCTTTTTTGCCTTGGTTCGAGTTTCCCTGCATAGCAAAGCTTCCATAAAGCTATATGAACTCGCACTATTCAAGCAAAACTGAGATGCTCCCCTGACGCACTACCTCTACATACGGTGTGAAAGTAGGAACAATCCCTCTTCAGGAATCGCCCCTATCCCTAGACCTCTTGCGTAAGTCCTGTAAAAGATTTTATTTAGGGCAGCCAGCGAGGGCGGAATCCTTTTAAAGCCAATGCTTGAGGTGATGGAGAATTATTAGATGTCGGTGCATTTTTTAAGTCGATCGCGATCAAGGTTGAAGACTCGATCGCATTTCCGCCCTCTGTTCTCAAATCTCCTGCGACTGGTTCTGATTTTTTGACAACTATCCGGTCTAACAGCAATTCTAACCAGTCGGGTGACAAACTCATTTTTGTCTCCACCTGATCTGGCAAAACGTTTGGTGTCAGGGATAAAATAGCGATGCCGTCTGCTTGGGGATTGGCTAATCTTGCGCTGTCTGGGGCGATCGCATCCAATCTGTCGATCGATCTGTTAAAATAAAATTCTTCTTGTTTACTGGAGAGTAATCGTCAACAAAAACCTACTAACTTTGCTGGGCTGCTCCGGTTCTGTAGCCTTAATGCTCTTAGCAGTAAATCCCGCCAATGCTAGCACCCCAATTTCCAAAATCGTAGCATTGAGTTCAATCGCGAAATCGCAGCAAATCCAGATATAAATCAAGACGAAAGCCAATCCTCGCTGCCACAAATCAACTCTGATAAAATCGGAACCTCGCCACCATAAAATTAGGCTGCGACTGCACGGGCTGTCGAACCCAAGTCCTCCAAATGATCCAACAAGGACGGTTGATACTTCCTCAGTAACGTAGATAGTAATTTACAAAACAAGCAAAACTGAAGTTACAGAAAACAACCCATTAATTCGTGATTTAAATCGTCACAAGTTTAAAGTCTCCAGTCAAAATAATTAATTATTATTTCTACTTTTGGCTTGTGGCTTTTTATTTGTCAAAACTGACTATTTACAACAGAAGAGAGAAATTTCAACCATACAACACTTCTTCTACAGGTGGCGTAGCGTCTTTGGGGTCGAACTCTTTGAGTTTGAAAGCTTGCAACAAAAACAGCCAGATATAAAGCGGATTCAACAAAACATACCGCTGCCAGAGGCGCCGGGGCTCCTTCACCAGCCGAAACAACCATTCCAAACCTATCTTAGATAAAAACTCAGGAGATTTAGCCAAATTTCCCGCATGAAAATCGTAGGCTGCACCTACAGCAATCAGTGGCATCGATAAGTCGTCCCGGTATTCATAAGCCCAGACTTCTTGTCGCGGACACCCCAAACCCACAAAAGTAATTGCTGCACCGCTGTTGCGAATTTGCTGGGCAATTTCCTGTTTCTCTTCCGGCGAAACGTGCCTAAATTTAGAAGGCTGAGTTCCCGCAATAATTAACTTGGGATAACGCTGGCAGAGATTGCGAGATAAAGCCTCCAGTACAGAAGCTTTAGAGCCGTACAAATAGATAGATAATCCTTCTTCGGCCGCACGTTCGCAGATTTGTAACATTGCATTTGGCCCGCCAACTCGATCGGGCAATCCCGTATTATAGAGCCAATTTAATGCCCATCTTACGGGTTGACCATCTGGCAATACTAAGTCAATGTGATTGATCCGATAGCGGTGAGTGCTATCAAGCACCCCAGTCATTACCCCATGAACTGCTAGAGCCGAAACAGAAAGTGGTGTTCTGGTGCTGGCTGCCGCCATAATTTTGTTGACAGCAGCTTCATAATTAAGGGCATTTACTAAGATGCCGAGTACATTCTTTTTCCCTAAATCAATCATGGAACACCTCTCTAAGCCAACACTTGCCGTTACAGTCATAAACCTCCTGTGGGATTGGTTTAACATTGTATTCAATCGTGTACCACAATTGCCCGGACATTTTTTTTGTCCAGCTCAATTCTGCGCCCCTTCTTTCAGCCACCGCTCGCGGTTACATTCATAAATCTCCCGTAGGATTTGTTTAACATTATATTTCATTTTCCAGTCAGGATAGTGACTGGCGAATTTTGAATTGTCGCTAATCCACCAAATATGATCGCCAATGCGATTCCCTTCAGCATAAGTCCAATTAAATTTGCGTTCCGCAATTGCCTCGCACATCTGGATGGCTTCTAACATCGAACAGTTGCTGTAGCGGCCTCCTCCTGTATTATAGACTTGCGCGCTTCTGGGAGCTTTATAATATTCATAAAATGCCGAAATTAAATCAGCACTGTGAATGTTGTCGCGGACTTGCTTGCCTTTGTAGCCAAACACGGTGTATGGGGTTCCTGTTACAGCACACTTCATCAAGTAGGCGAGGAATCCGTGCAATTGAGCTCCAGAATGATTGGGCCCAGTCAGACAGCCACCGCGAAAACAAGCCGTGTTCATATTAAAATAACGGCCGTATTCTTGAACTAAAATGTCAGCGGCTACTTTGGAAGCACCAAACAAACTGTGCAGACACTGGTCAATTGACATATCTTCCCGAATGCCGTTTTCGTAAGTGTGACCGGGTTCAATTTCCCACCTATGTTCTAATTCAACTAAAGGTAATCTGTTGGGCGTATCGCCGTATACTTTGTTAGTAGAAGTGAAAATGAAAACGGCTTTGGGACAGTACAAGCGAGTTACTTCTAAAAGATTGAGAGTACCGTTAGCGTTGACGGTAAAGTCTATTTTCGGAGCACGGGAAGCCCAATCGTGACTGGGTTGGGCTGCTGTGTGAATTACTAACTCGATCGACTCGCCGTACCGCTGAAAGATATTGGTAATCGCTTCATAGTCGCGAATGTCCACATCTAAATGGTAATACTTTGTTCCCAGTGATTTTTCTAGTTGTTGGCGGTTCCAATTAGTAGAACCATCAGCACCAAAAAAAAACTGGCGCATATTGTTGTCGATACCAACTATGTCGAAACCTTGTTTGGCAAAGAACTTACAAGCCTCAGACCCAATTAAACCCGCCGCTCCAGTAATGATTGCAACGCTCACATTTCACCGCCTAAAAAATATAGTTTTCTTTGTTTTGCGAGATCTAGGTAAAATCAGAATTTATCCTGATTTTCCTTGAAATACATTTTCGCACAATCCGGCAAAAAAATTACCCTTAAAATCCCAATCATAGATTTCCCTGACACGCTTTTGACCGGCACGACCCAAGCGCGATCGCAATTCACGATCCTGTGCTAAATACACTATAGCTTCTGTTAGACCTTTTACTGCACTTTCCGGATCAGTAGCCTCGACTTTAATGCCAGTTTCAGCAGTTACTTGAGTAGCTGGGCCACCCAAATCCAAACAAATCGTCGGACGGCCAACCCCCATCATTTCCGTGCAGACAAAACCGCCAGAGTCATGCAAACTCGGATGGAGAAGAACGTGAGATTCGCCCATTTTTGAAAGAGTTTCATTGCGCGGTAAAGCTCCCCAAAAATGTACTTTATTTCCCAGTCCCAATTCTGTCACCAAAGTTTCTAAACGCTGTCTTTCTGGACCATCTCCGACAATCCAATATTCCGATTGTTCCAGCTTCGCCTCCGCAAATGCACGGAGTCCCAAATGTACCCCTTTCCAGTGCAATAGACGACCAACACTAATAAATCTAATTGGTAGATCCGGCGGAGTTGGAAATTTTTCGAGTTCCTCAATTTCCCGCTGCGATAAACCGACTTGTGAGAAAATTTTCACATTTTTTGCTTTGAGAAATCGCAGTCTTGCTGCTGTTTCTTCGGTAGTAGCTAGCGCGACGGCACTGCGGCGCGCCGTCAGCCCCACAAACGGATCGCGTTCTCCGACGCTTTGAGCCAATGCTCGCAGCGTTTCGTAAATTTTGCCCCGGCGACTAAAATCTTGCCAAAAAGGCTTTGGTGCTGCCTCTGCGCCCCCGACAGGCCCCCAAATAAAAGGATGTGGTAACAGCGCTAGGAAACTTGGAGACCAATGTTTAACATAAGTTACGTGGTGTACTATGTCAAAACCGATTTCGCGATCGAGCTTTCGAGCGATAAAATAAGCCCAGATTTGCCACAAATAATAGTGAAGTTGCAGCAATCCCTGTTTTCCCTTCCAATCTTCGCTCCACCCAAACGGATCAAAATAAACAAAGTGCAGGTTTGGGACTGGATTGCGTTCTAGTTCTGCTTCAATGTACGATCGACAAAACGTCCGAGTAAATACCCAACTTTCGTGATGTTTAGCAGATTGGATCACAGTATTCCATCCTACTCCCTCTTCAGATCCCAGATTTGGTTCGCAAGCAAAGGCAGATAATAAAATTTTCATCAGTAATTAGTAATTAGTAATCGGGCATCGGGCATCGGGAATTGGGCATTGGGCATTGGGCATTGGGAATTTGGCATTGAGCATCGGGCATTGTAGATAGAATCGGGAAGTTATTGGTAACCAATAACCAATAACCAATAACTAATAACTAACAACTGTCAACTGTCAACCGTCAACTTACTTCATCAAAAAAGATGTAACTTCAACATAAGCTTTAGCTGCTGTTTCAGGAGTTTTTTGAGAAATTAGCTGCCGCGAATAGTCTCCCATCGATTCAATCAAATCAGGACTATCTATAAAAATCTTCATCTTTTCTGCCAACTCCTTGGCATTGCTAGGATCGAAAATATAACCGTTTTTCCCTGACGCAATTAACTCACTAGAAGCTGCACCGTTAGAACACAATACCGGTTTACCAAACACCATTGCTTCCGGTACAACCATGCCCCAGACATCCTCAAAAGTAGGAAAAACAAAAACATCAGCAAGCTGAAAATAAGCACCCAAACTTCCGTAATCAACCCATCCCACCCAGTTTACTTGATCGGGGAAATCTTGCTCTTTAATAAAAGCTTCCAACTCATCTTGCTGGTCGCCCTTGCCAACAATTAGTAAAGTATAATCAGAATATCCTTGTTTTTTTAGAATAGCACAAGCTTCTAAGAGGGTTTTAATTCCTTTTCGAGCTGTGATCCTTCCCACATATAAAAAAACTGGTTTTTTGATATCTAAATTGAGCCGCTTTTTTGTTGTCAAAGGTTTTAGCAGCGTTTCCGCATCGGGAACTAAATAAGTTCTCGTAAAAACTTGCTCTTCCGGTGCATGGAGAACCTCCACCAAATATCTTTTCCCGGCTTGGCTGTTAGAAACAAAAGCATCGGCAAACTTAGCTAGAATGCGTCTGGCGAATGTCCGAAAGCTCGAATCTCGAAAATCCGTGTTCGGAGAACTACCATCATAGATAATTGCAACTCGCCATTGACAAAGCGGTTTGAGGAGAATTACTAAGACAGTCCACAAAGAAAAAGCTTGCGGAAAAACTACTTGAGGTCTAAATTTGAGCAAGTGACCGATTATGCTAGGGGACACTGCGATGAAACCGCGATCGTATCCTGTTTCTATCTTTTCCGTCTCGACAAATTTAGTCTCCCCTACCAACTTAATTGCTGATGCTCCTGGTAGCGTCGGATCGAACCCAGACCAAACGCGACCAGTATAAAACACAGTATTTTTATATACTTTTGTAAATTCTCTCAATACAGGCTGCCAATAGGCACCCAATTCTACTTCTGGAACCAGCCAAGCGACGCGCAAATCATCTCCATCGACCATGCTATTCACCTTCAGTTTTGTTTTTAGTCAATCCCAGCTTGCTCAAAACTGAAAACCAAACTAACCTTCTGTAAGGTAGCAACCAATACACTGGCCAGAATAAACCACCGTGACGCTGAGCAAACACTTTCCACTCTTCCCAGGGTTGAAGGGTAGCATCTTTAAAAGCTAAACCCTTGGGTTGGTTCATTTTTTGCAAACCTTCACTCATATTGGCAGCCGCTGTTGTGGTTGACTGCGGATTGGGAGAACAAGTTCCTTGATATCCTGGAGCTATCCAAACTGTACAGCCTTTTTGTCTAGCACGCAGACCGTATTCCCAATCTGATAAATAATGAATAAAGGCTGGATCGAGATTGCCAACCAGTTCAACGACGCTGCGGGGAATTAACACGAAGTTACCATTCATGCTGTCACAAGGCTGAGCTGCTTTTGTTGGTTGGAGGAAGCGAAATTTAAAGGGAAGTAATGGGGTAATCTTGACTATACCGCCGTAAGTAAAATTACCTGTTTCTGGATCGCGAGTAGAGCCGGCAACGATCGCCTTTTCTTCTCCTTTTTTCATTAGCTCGCTACTGGTGGTCAACAGGTCGTTTAAAGCTTCTGGATCGAGTACGGTGTCGTCGTTGAGCCAGACATAGTAGTCTGGATCGTCTTTGATGGCTTCGCTGAAAGCCACCCGCATTCCTCCATTCCAAAATAAGTTACCATCTCCCGAAAAAATCTTGACTTGAGGGTATGTTTGCTGTACCGCTGCGGCTGTGCCATCAGTGCTGCCATCATCTACCAGATAAGCATTGAGTGCAATTTCACTTGTTAATTTTTGCTTGAACAGCGACTCTAGAGTGGCCAAAGTCTTTAACTTGCGGTTATGGCAAGTCATCAGGACTGCTATACTTATCTGCTCCATCTATATCAAATATTTGGCTGTTTGTGCAAAAATGGTAGAAAACAGTCTTCGGGCGATCGACAATGCCGATCGACTTCGAGTCCTATCCAATTATTAACTTAGTTTGCCCCAACTATCAAGATATTTACTCGATAGTTTATTTTTTGATTTTCTAGCTTTGCCCCGACGATAATTGCCTGACGGGGTGATTGTAGCAATCAACACGTCCACTGTCCGAAAATATACCAATACACACTCAAAAACCGACATTCTGAATACCCTACAAGTTTTACATCTAATTAGTTTTACCTAATTAGGATCTTGGCAAACTTCTTGAAAAAGGTTTTGATACTCGCGAGCTTGCACTTCTAATGTAAACTTTGCTTCAACTTTCTCTCGTGCGTTGCGACAAAGCTTTTGGTGTCGCTCTGAATCTTCTAGCACCCAAGCAATCCCTCGCGCTAAATCCTCACTGTCATAGGGTTGGGCTAAATAACCATTGTGCTGGCGATCGACAATATCTTTTAATCCCGTCACATCAAAAGCCACCACAGGCGTACCGCACGCCAAGGCTTCCGATGCCGTTTGACCAAAAGCTTCGTACCGCGACGGCACAACCATCACATCCGCCGCCGCATAAACCTTTGACAAAGCAGCATCATCCAGCCTGCCTAAATAATGAGTTTTGAAACCAACATCGATCGGATTTTCAGGTTGAGAAGAACCGAAAACCAAAAGTTCAATTTTGTCTTGCCATCCCGACTGACTCAGCCTTTGCAGAGCCGGAACCAGCAACGGAAAACCCTTCCAGCGATCGCCCGTTCCCTGCATCGCCCCAAACAACACCAACTGTTTATGTTGAGGCAAATTCAAACTATCTCTCACCTGCGGGCGGTTCAGCGGCTTGTAGAGTTCAGCATCAAGACCATTCGCAATTACTTTAACTGGATATTTTTTCAACAAAGAACTAGATTTCGCGCATTCAGCCAACCAATGACTCGGAGTTACCAAAGTCAAATCCAAATTTTGCCAAGCTTCAGCTTTGCGCTGCCAAATCCAACGAGAAATATCCGCATCCTTAGTGCTGTGCAGTTGCGGACAAGCACCGCAAGCATCAAGATAGCGATCGCAATTTTCACTATAGTGACATCCACCCGTAAACGCCCACATATCGTGCAGCGTCCAAACCACAGGTTTCTTAAACTTTGCCAGGGTTTCAATCTGCATATAACCTTCACAAACCCAGTGCAAATTAATCACATCTGGGTTGATTTTGGCAACTTCCGATGCCAGGGAATCAGGAACCCATTGCGGCGAAAAAATTACCTGACCTAATTTTGGATACAGTTTTAACGGCAATCTATTTAATTTAGATCGGAGACTCTTAAACTTTTCTCCTAACTTTGTCGGCATCAACCGTACCGTTTCATCATCACTAGACTTATAACCAGCCAAGATTTCGGAATTTACCCCGATACTTTGCAAGCCCTGGTGCAGGCGATAAGTCGCCCTCGCAGCACCACCTTTAAGATCGTAATTACTTACCAGCAGAACTTTCATCAAAACATCCTTAACTCAGGTCTACTTACTCAACAATTGTTTAATTTTTCGTTGTACTTTCTTGACCAATTTCGGATCGTAATCATATAAACTATCCTGAGTGAAGTTATCAGCTTGGGCGTCGCGAATCACAAACGGAGGATGTTTGAGAGGAAAGGCGATCGGTTCAACAGACATATTATTGTAGGGACTGTTGATATCATCGGTATGAGTTCCCCCCGTTCCGTGTCCGATATTTGCTGCTAAATTGACATTAGACAAAATATTCAAACCATTTTGAATAAAACTCGCAAATGTCCACTGAAAATCCCAAGTGTCAATTGATCCTTCGTAACACAACTGACAAGTTTTAGTCCAGATTTTGGCAGCATGAGCATCTCCCAATATATCCATCAAAAAATTGCCATCTCGAACCGAAGGCCATAGCTTCATATCTAAATCGTAGTGTCGCCAAGCTCGCCTCCAACTCGCCCAACTCCAGCAGTGAGTGTAGCGAGAAAAGTAGTAGCTATAATCAGTTCGCTGCTTTCCAAACTGCACGTTTTGACCAGATATCGACATAATTCGTTCGTCGTATCGGTAGCGTTCGAGCAACTCTTCTGCAAAGTAAAAAAATGTACTATCAGGCAAACAATCATCCTCAATAATAATCGCCTCTTCCACCGTATCAAACACCCAATCTAGCCCGCTAGAAACTCGCTGACGACAGCCCAAATTGCGATCGGCATAATTTTGCAAAACTTCGCATTCCCAATCCACCTGCTCAATGATTGCGCGAGTAGCAGCACATTGTGTGTCTTCTCCAGGTCTATCCGGCCGCGGCCCGTCAGCAACTACTAACAACTTCGACGGCTTAACTTTGCGAATTTCAGCGAATACTCTCTGGGTTTCTTCCGGGCGTTTGAAAATAATAAACGCGACGGGGGTTTTTAATGGTCGATCGAACATTTACAGAACTCCACTATGCTAATTGCGGACAACACTTGTGACTTTCGACAATCTCCTTTTGAGACCAGAAATTTTATTGTCAAACACATCCCAAACAGTCTTAGAAATATTGCGTTTTGGTATTCCTACATAACCCGCAATATATTTAGTAAACTGTTCTCCTACAGGCACATTCCAAAAATCTGAGTTGGGATTAGCAACTTGTGCAAAAAGTCGCTTAATTCCGTATCCTTTTTCGGCTGGCAAATGCCACACATCCATTTTGAAATCAGCCTCAGTTGCTGTATAGTAGATCGGCGATGTCCACACTCGATTAAAGTAAGCATTCCCACTGCCGCGAGCATATCCCAGCTTATTGTAAATGTAGGTGAGCATCTGCTCTTCTGTATAAAATTTTGTCTTCCCTTCGGCAAATCTTTGCAAGCAAGTCTCCCAGATCGAGTCTACTTCGTCGGACAATATTTTAATGTGCTTACCACTTCCTACGATAAATTCTGCACCAAAATACTTGGGAGGCTCATCTACTTTATAGCCTAATTCCTCATAAATTGTCTGCATTTCTCGCCTGGTTAAACCGCTGATTTTTTTGTCGTCAGGCTCGTACAAATCGTATGTTACCAAACCTTCTTTTTCAATATCGGCAATTATGCGATCGGCGGAGTTTACCCACACGCAGTCAGAGTCTAAAGCGATACAGCGATCGTTTAACTCAGAATTATTTTTCAAATATTGAATGATGTCAAACTTAAAAAACGTACTTCTAAAGGCGGGGTAATATTCAATTGGTGGCTGATAGGTAAATGGAATCTGGACAACTTTAACTCCGATTTTGTCAAAAAAATCAACGGTGTTAAAGCTTTCAAGATTTGGAATGCGATCGGCATTCGTAAATAAGATATGCTGAGCTTCCAGGTTATTTCTAACGCTGGAAGCAAAATATAGCACAGCACATCGCCAGTAAACTGATTGAAATTTTTCCGATGAAGATTTCGCATTCGATCCCTGGGGATATTTACTTTCCTGGCCTTCTTCATCACAGCACATTCCAGTAACTATGTAAACAGAACCGCTGTCATTCATGGTGTATATCTCCTGTTATCTTTAAGGTGTAAAGTCAATTAAAGCCGTGAAGCGAAGCTATCCCGTTCGCGAAGCGTTCCCGAAGGGTAGGGAATCGCCCGTCATGTGAAAATAGAAATCCGAGCGTTTGAGAATCATTTCAGAACCAATATGTGCTAAGTTTTTCAAGCTAGTCGCCAGCGGCAGATATCGATAGCGAAACGAAGACAGTCTGGCGTCTGTTTCCTGATATAAAATATCTTGAGCAAAATTGCCCCACCTTTCATCAATCATATCGATCGTCATACCAGCGTGCCCCGAAGGCAGCAACATATTGGAACCGTGAATGCCAATCACCAAGCGACTCTCAGCATAAACCTGACACATTTTCCTCTCAGTTTTTTCATCAAACTTATCCACTCTTAAATCTTCTACCCACTCAGGAAAGCTAGTGCTTTTGCCTAAACCTGCAACTGCAAACTTAGCTGAAGGCAGCAATTTTTGCATTTTTGTAAACAACCTGTGCACTTGCCAATTTTGAATACTTAAAGGAATTTGCAGCAAGTTTAATTTTCGGCAAACTTTGAAAAGTAAATTATTGCACCACAGCCGATCTTCCCGCCAAACAAAAGTAATTTTGTATTCTTCTTTGTCAAAATCGTGTTTGGGAACCCCAGTAAATTTACTAATATCAAATTTACTGGGATGAGAATAGGCTTTGCTTACGTAAACTTCATCAAAACGTTCTAACTGTTTGCTAACAAAATCCCCAAAACTAGGATAGTAACACTGACCATTTTTCAGCGATACAGGTACTGTCCAGACTTCGGCAACTCCTTCGGGAACCATCCACCTCATAAATTTTTGGACAATGACAATTAAACCCAATTCTGGGTGAGATTCTAAATGCCTCTGTGCGTTGAGCAACTTTAAAAGGCTGTGTCCGTAAAGATAATCAATGCAGTTTAATACGATTACCCGATCGCAAGATTTGAATGTTTCTTGAGAAATTTCTAGCTGTTCGTTTTGAGGATTTTGCAGAGATTTGAGCAAGGGTTTTGCTAAAAATTCTTCTGCATAGTTGTCCTCACTAAATGTTGTTCCTTCAGCTAAGTTAATGCTGTAAGCAGTTTTAGCGGCGTGGCCAATTCTCAACTCGTCAATGATTTCGCCGCCTCCTGGAGACTCAGACACAACACAGACGCGGGCACCTTGCCACAATACTTTGACAGGTTTGAGTATTTGGCCAGATGAGGGACAGTGCGATCGATGTTCGAGCTTGGGTTTAATTTCAATCATTTGATCAATCCTCTCAGCCTGGAAGCAGCCTTGTATAAATTCAGCGAATTCAGGATTAAATTGCCAAAAGGTCTCAGTTCTTTAATCAAAAAATTGACTAAAATAATTACATAGAAATAAGTGATTAAAGTTGCCGTAGTTGCTCCAAAAGCTCCATATTTAGGAATCAGTAGATAGTTCAATACTATATTAAAAAATGAGCCAATAAATGTCAAGTAAAGACCGTATCGCAGTTGACCTTCTAAGGCAAAATAGGTATTTCTAGCGATGCCGAAGTTACTGCCAAATTGAGCCCAAACGTAGATTGATAACACCCGGGCTGACTCTGTATATTGAGCGCCGTAGAGAGTCTGGACTATGAAAGGAGCTAGCAGAGAGATTGGTAATGCCACTCCCAACCACAAAAATAACATGGCATCTGAGTAAATCTGAAAGTTTTTTAAGTATTCGCCATAATTTTTTTCTCTTAATTGTGCGAGTTTAGGGAAAATAGAAGAAGCGATGATCACAGGCAAAAAATCACAGATTTCCGATAGTTTGACTGCAACTGCATAATATCCCAACTCAGTTTTATCTATAGAACCGAGCATAATCTGATCGATTTTAGAATAAATAAACACTGCTAAGCTCGACATCACCAGCGGCCAACTTTCCTGAAGCAATTGTTTGCCTCGCTGCCAACTGACTCGCCACAGCTTTAAATCATTTCCCCTGCTTTGATAGACAATGGCGATCGCCAATCCCGCCAATGCTACCTCTCCCAACCTCAACCAAGCAAAAGCAATCAGCGGTGCTTTGAGTTGAATTAATCCGATTCTGAGTCCTGCAACCAGTAATGATACGCAATTTTTAGCAACAACAGTATACTTAGATTGAACTTGAGATTGAAACCAAAAATTGATTGTTTCAAAGGACTGAAAAATAGTTCCGGCGGCGATGATCCCCACCAGCCAACGAGTTAAGTTGTCATTGGGATTTTGTATCGAAATCACTGTTACCGTTAGCAGTAAAGTGATGATTCCGCCTGCTAATTGTATGGCAAAAGCAGTTCCCAGAGTCTCTTCTTTGCAGTCGGGATTGCGAGCAATGTCGCGCACTACCAGAGTACCCAATCCCATCGTTGCTACCGAGGCAAACAGGGACACAAAGGCGATCGCATAATTGATTAAGCCAAATTGTTCCGGGCCTAGATATCTAGCTACCCACACTCCCACCAGCAGACCCAGAGCCATCTGCAAAATTTGGTCTGTCAACAGCCAAGCCAGGTTGCCGAGTACCTGGCGGAGGCCGGGGCCGAGCTTTTGACTGACCGCATTTAGCTTATCTAACATCAGAAAGTTTTCAGTCCTTGTCAGAAATAAATATACTTTTCGAGCGCTGGGGAATTAATCAAAAACCAGGCTCATTAATTTAGTATATCATAGTTCGATCGATTTTTAACTTCTGCAAGTTAATCATGATTCAATCTGGATGGATCTCGCTGCACCAAATCTCCTCCGTAAATGCGGCGGTTGCTGGATGGAGATTTGCTACTATCGATACTGAGTCTAACTGTGATTAACACGTAGGCAAGCCACACATCCCCAAGATCACCGATAGAACCTTCAGTTAAGTTATTCAAAACAATAAAAACTAAGTAAATAATCGGTATTCCCGATTCAGATAGCGGGCGTCGGCTCAGTTCCCGGACGGCAAAAATTAGATTGGTTAACAGAGAAACTAAGATTAGTAGGAGTCCTGGATAACCGAAAGAGAGCAATACTGATATACCGCCATTATGAGCCGTTTTCGGTTGAAATCCATTCGGAGTATATACAAAATAAGCTGGGGTTTTATCGCCCAGTAAAGCTTGTTGAAAAAATCCATCAAATCCATAGCCAAACCAAGGACGCTGATTGGCTGCCGCGATTAATTGTGGCCAGAACTCCGTGCGTCCTGTCAAAGTCAAATCCTTTCCCAAACCTCCGACAACAATGGACTCTAAATTGTCTATTATATAAACGCTGGAAATGATCCCCAATACCGTAAAACCGACAATAGAAGTAAATGCCCATTGAAACTTTAACTTGCTCAAAAAACTCAAAGATGATACTATAACTATCAGCATCAAACTATTAACTAAAGAACCACCGGAGCTAGTAGCTCTCACCAAATAAAAGGAAAACAACATGAATCCCAGAGCTATCCAGCGTTCTTTCTGAGTTTTAGCACCTTGGGAATAGTGCAGATACCAAAGTGCCGTACTTACTACCATGATGCTACCCAGAGAATTTTTGTGACTCGTAATTCCTGATAATTCCCGTGTCACATTCGGGTATCGCAAAAAACTAACTATACCGATCGAGGTATAGCCCCATCGCACTAAGGCTGATAGTTCGTGCCACTCATATCGCGCACCTATATAAAAAGCAACAACAGTAAAACCTGTAAATGCTATCCCCGCTTTCAGCGTAATCTCAGGAACTAGGGACCACAGTGTGGATGTTATTGGTAGCAAACAATACAGCGAAAAACCAGGATTTCTCAGGACGACAAATGACAAGCCTTCAACAAATCTATATTTAAAAAAATCAATAAATCTTCCAGAAAGAACAAGAATTATCCAGGGATAAAACACAAAAGGAAGCTGCTTAATTGCGCCACCATCAGCATCAGTGATATTGATGAAATGCATATAATTAAAAGGAGGTAGATTAACGTGAGGAGACATGAAAATGTACAGAACAGCAAAACATTTTTCAAAAGTAATACCTATAATTTTTTTGCTGGCAATCTGAAATATCAACATAGTGATTATCAATCCGCTGACACCCAATATCATCAGCAACAAATTATTGCTGAGAATTAGTTCCTTAATCATTCTCGCCATAAATATTTACTCTCTCTGATAAAAAGATCAATTTAGCAGCGGGCTAATTCCACCAAAATAACAATAAACCGAGGCAGTTGTCGCCCGCGATCTTTCTATGTAAGCTGCTGCGGATCTAAATTGTTGGTTGGTGAGGTAGGAGGAGAGGGGTTCGGGAATCAGGTTTTTGTGAATTCTGCCTTCTAGATAAGTGCTTTGAGGGAAGGGGAAGAAAATTTGATGATTTTTTTTCTTTGTATCTGCGATCGACATGGCATTTCAATGGTGAGCGATTAAACTGGTGAATGATCCTCAGATAAAATAGGTAGCCTGTGGTTAACGCTGATTTCCCCAAAAAAATAACCGCACCCCTCTTGAGTTTGACATTGTGGACGATCGCCTGCGCGAGTATTTCCCTTGGGTTCCCGCTTGGTGCAACGGCGCAACTGCAATTGCGTCCCGGCGCAGTTACAACACCATCGGGGGGCGTTGGACGATCGCCCGAAAGGTACAAACTCGGTGGCGGCGATCGCATCCAAGTAGAAATACTCGAAGTACCAGAACTCACCCGGGGGTACGAAGTCCTCTCAGACGGTTCTGTCAACCTTCCCCTGATCGGTCTGATCTCCATCCGCGGCCGCACCTTAGTAGAAGCCACCAACATCATCCGCAACGCCTACCTGCGCGTCCTCAAAGACCCGGTAGTCACAGTCAGCCTCGTCGCCGCCCGCCCCCTGAACGTCGGCGTGATCGGAGAAGTCACCAGGCCCGGAAACTTCATCATTACCCTGACTCCAGGGCCGGGGGTCGCGCCGAGTGTGCAGTATCCCACCGTCACCCAAGCGATTAGACTCGCAGAAGGCGTCACGGGTGTCGCCGACATCCGCAACATCCGCGTCCGCCGTCCCCAACCAGACGGCCCGGATCAAGTGCTCAACGTCAACCTGTGGAAATTCTTGCAAGAAGGAGACATCTCTCAAGACATCATTTTGCAAGACAGAGACACTATTGTGATCCCCACAGTCACTAACTTCAACCAAGCAGAAGCGCGCCAATTCGCGATCGCCAACTTTTCGCCACCGCCCGAAAAACCTCGATCGATCTCGATCGTCGGCCAAGTCACCCGCCCGGGGGCTTACGTCGTCATCGGTGGCAACACCACAAACGACGCCAGTCGCGAAGGCTTCCCCACCGTCATCCGCGCCATTCAGCTAGCCGGGGGCATCACCTCCGATGCCGACATCCGGCAAATCCAAGTGCGCCGCGTCACCAGAAGAGGCGAACAAATTATCCCAGTCAACCTGTGGCAGTTCCTAGAGTCCGGCGACGGCGCCCAAGATACCATCCTCCAGGAGGGAGACACGATCCTCGTACCCAAAGCCACGATAGTCAACCCCGCAGAAGCTGGCGTGCTGGCTAGCACTAACTTTGCTCCCCCCGGCATTAACGTTTATGTAGTAGGAGAAGTCAGAACAGCCCTCGATCCGGTCAGGCTCCCAGCTAATGCCACGCTGAATCAAGCTTTAATTTCTAGAGGTTTTTTTGGCTACGAGAATACGAGAGCTAAAAGGAATAAAATTGAGCTAGTCCGCCTCAATACCGACGGTACAGCTACTAAACGGACGATCGAAGTTGATTTAACTCAAGGCATTAACGA
The DNA here is from genome assembly GCF_036705955.1 of Microcoleus sp. A6-C6. Classification (NCBI taxonomy): domain Bacteria; kingdom Bacillati; phylum Cyanobacteriota; class Cyanophyceae; order Oscillatoriales; family Microcoleaceae; genus Microcoleus; species Microcoleus sp. A6-C6. Next base: position 76,369 of record NZ_JAUBVR010000013.1, read on the forward strand.
AGAAGTAAATCCTCAACTTCGGAACAACGACATGATTATCGTTTCCCGCAGCGGTCTCGTCAACTTCGTAGACCGCATGAACGCTGTAGTCGGGCCTGTCGGACCAGCTACCGGAGTGTTAAATTTTATAAACGTTTTCCGAAATTTATTCAGGTAAGAACGTTGCTGGTGAGGTGGATAATTCGTGGGAAAGGCTAGAATAAATTAAACAATAGGATTTCTGGCGTCGTGGCGTGGCAGCTTCAAAAATATCAACATCACAAATATAAACCTCAAAAATACCCAGGCTGAATATGGATAGCAGACAAGATTACCAACCCTTCACACCTAAATCAAAGGGCAAACTGCCCGACTTCTCGGCTCAGAACTACAGAGATAGGTTTGTCGAGGAGACAGAGGAAGAAAAGCTAGACTTGTCCTGGCTGTTAGGAGTCCTGCGCCGCCGTATCCTGGTCATGGCAGCAGCCACCATTGCTTTGAGCGCCCTTGCCGGAACAGCGATCTTCCTGACTTCTAAAAAGATAACGCTCGAGTATGAAGGCTCCTTTTCCCTGTTAGTAGAACCAGCCACCGCTGAAGGTTTGCTATCCAAACAATTAGACAACACCGTCGCTGCCGATTTAGCAAAAATTAATATAGAAGGGATTAGCTTAGTAGACTACGAAACCCAAATTAGAATTTTGCGCAGTCCCAAAATGATGCAGCCAGTGCTTCAGGAATTGCGAGCTTGGAATCCCAACCTGACCTACAGCGAAATGATGTCAAAACTGTCTATCAGCCGCGTCAGCTACGGAAAAGATGGCAAACAACAAGGCACAAAAATTTTAGAAGTTCGCTACAAAGATTCAGACCCAAAGAGAATTTATGGCGTATTGGATAAAATTTCTAAAGCTTATCTAGAATATAGCTTGCAGCAGCGGCTGACGGGCATTAATCAAGGCATTAAATTTATAGATATGGAGATGCCCAAGCTCCGAGAAAGAGTCGAAGTTCTGCAACTACAAGTCCAAAGACTGCGGCAGGATAGTAACTTGTTTGACCCCCAGCTAGAGGGAAAATCTCTGTCAGAACAAGTTCAAAGCATTCGGGGACAGCAAGTAGGACTCCAAGTACAGTTAAAAGGGATGCGTACTCTCTACCAAAGTTATCAAAAATTAGTCAATCAAAATAACCCAGTTGGCGTGTTGATGACCCAAGGACAAGCTTACGGCGGACTCTTAGGCCAAATCCAGAAAATAGACTCAGACCTCTCCCTAAAATTAGCTCAATACAGAGATGACAGTTTGCCCGTTTTAGCGTTGCGAAAAAGTCGGGAAGAACTGATTTTGACAGCAAGTCAACAAGCCAAAGAAGTGGTGATGGCAAATTTAAGCAGCCAAATCCAAGAAGTTGAGGCGCGCGATCGCGAAATGACTCAATTACAAAAAGATCTCAACCAAAAAATCAGAAATTTTTCAGTGACAACGCGGCAATACGACAATTTACAGCGGGAACTGCAAGTAGTTACTAAGAGTTTTTCAGACTTTTTGGCAAAACGAGAAGCTTTGCGGATTGATGCAGCTCAGCAGCAAATACCTTGGGTACTGATCAATCCTCCAGAAATTCCGCTAGACAAATTCGGCAAGTTTGTCACAGCTACCGTCAAACAAACCAAAAAACAGTTAGTGCTGGCAGTAATTTTAAGTAGTCTGCTGGGCATAGCAGTCGGCTTGCTAGTAGAGGTGCTAAATAATGTTTTCCACACTCCAGAATCGCTGAGAACAGCCACAAGATTGCCGGTGCTAGGGGTTATTCCGTTTACCAAAAAAGTCAAGCGCAGACCGCCAGCCAGACCAAGGAAACTAACATCGGCTCGATCGTCGTCGAAGTCGCAAGTGCAAGTTCTCGAACCGCTCGAAGCTGCACCTACTGCTCCGATGCTGGGGCAAAGTATTTTTAGGGAGTTAGACTATCAATTTTTAGAAGCATTTCGATCGCTCTACACGAACATTCACTTGCTCAGTGCAGGTACGGCGATTCGATCGCTCTTAGTGAGCTCGGCCGTAGCTGGAGACGGCAAATCTACAGTAGCTTTGCACCTGGCAGCCACAGCAGCAGCAGTCGGACAGCGAGTATTGTTAGTAGATGCCGATTTGCGCTGCCCGCAACTGCATACTAAGCTAGGACTGCCGAACGTGCGCGGCCTGGGCGATGCCATCTCCACAGATCTCAGCCTCAACGATGCGATTCAGCGAGCGCCCAACCAAGAGAATTTGTTCGTACTTACCGCCGGCCAAATTCCCGCCGATCCGATCAAGCTGCTTTCTTCCAAAAAAATGCAGTATCTGATGGAGCAGTTTCAAGCATTTTTTGACTTAGTGATTTATGATACCCCGCCCCTATCAGGCTTGGCAGACGCCCACTTGATCGCAGCTCACACCGACGCTACGATTATGGTGGTGCAAATTGGTAAAACAGATCGATCGCAAGTTAGCAAAGTTTTAGAAGAATTAAAATTTTCTGGAGCTTCCGTCTTGGGAATCGTGGCTAACGGCTGCAAAAACGACCGTCATAGCTATCGCCAGCGCCCGATCGGTTTAGAGACGCTCTACGACCAAAAAATCGCTTTAGGTACAAAAAATCAAAATTAGACAAATTTTGATGCAGGCGGCGCGCCGCCTTCCTCGATCGGAATTGCACAAGCAAGCTGCACCGTCATTTTTTGAGAAAAGTACCATTTGAGAAAGAAAATGATAGACTAACGGACATAGCCTCGTGTGTCAACCGAGATTACGCGGATCTTTAAATTCGCGATAATTCTTTAAAAAATGATTGGGAAATCAGCAAAAGTGGGTAAACTACATCTAGCAGAACGCAATCTCAATCAGGAAAAGACACCTTTGAAGGTGAACGTTAATGCAAACGTTAATGTGAACGTTTCAACCCAGAAACTTGGTAGGGATTATTCTATGAGTACAGTTATGGTTGTTGATGATAGCGTCACTCTGCGGGAGATGATCGCTGACTTGCTCAAAGGTAGAGGACTCAACGTCACGGTAGCTAGTGATGGCGTAGAAGCTCTAGAGCAAATCAAAGCCAACCGCCCAGATTTAGTCGTTCTGGATATCGTGATGCCCCGGATGAACGGCTACGAAGTCTGTCGCCGGCTCAAAAGCGACCCCAAAACTCAGAATCTGCCGGTGGTAATGTGTTCGAGCAAAAGCGAAGAGTTCGATCGCTACTGGGGAATGAAACAAGGAGCTGATGCTTACATCGCCAAGCCATTTCACCCTCAGGAATTGGTCGGTACGATTAAGCAACTGCTGCGCGGTTGAAGTAGAGGAAGAGGGACAGAAAAAAATGTCTTGAGTGGTTCCAATTTCTGATCCCGCAGCCTCTCTAAACTACTCGATTGACAATAGTCCAAACATCCCCGTCCGATCGCACGTAGGGCACAGAAATACTCTTAAAACCAGTAATAAAAGGCTTGTAATAAACCTGCCAGTAACTGGGGCTAATTTGGTCAGCGATGGCTTTGAGTCCCTTCACTTCCGCAGCCAGTTCCCCCGCCAGTTCGTTAATCCGTTCCGCGTGTCCGCGAGCGAGAACTCTTCCCTCCTCAACCTGCTCCTCCATCGGGTTCCTTCTTTGCAAGTTTACCGATAGCTGCTGTTTCTGATGAAGTTGATCAGACAGAGCAGCGATCGCATCATCTATCCCCTTGACTTCTGCTGACACTTCTGCTGTTTCCCTCGCGTGACGGCGGTAAGCATCGGCGATCGCTTGAGGCGAATCACCGAGGGGGGCGGCAGCGCCAATGCTAAGCTGCTGGCGTTCCCGGCGCAATGCCTCAATCTGAGAAGAAATTGCTTTGATGTCTGTCTGAAGTTTGTCCACTTAATTACCGCGTGGTTTTTGGATATTTTAGCATATTAACACAAACCAATCAGTCGATCGGCCTTGAAATTGCATATTTTGGGCGATGCTCAGAGCATCGCCCCACAAGAAAAAGTTCAATTGCTTTAAAATATAAAAATTTGTATTTTTGAGTTGAGCGGTTCCCGTCTAGATCGAGTTTGGTGAATCAGCATTATACGTTTGATCCTTCGGAATGCAAGTCCTCAAAGTTTGATGAGGACTTGCATTCCGAACGATCAAACACAATTACCAATTATTAATTGAGTTATTTTAAATTGTCACCGCTTGCTGCCTCAAACTGACTACAGCCTCCACCAAAACATCGGGTGGTACGGGTTTAGCCAAATGGCGATCGAAACCAGCTTTCAAAGCCGATAAATTACTCCGGTCCGCAAATAACCGCGCTGTCCGGTTTCAGCATCTTTTAACGTGGAAAGTGTGGCTTCGAGTTCAGTTGAAACTTGGTGAGTGTGGCTCACTGAGCGTTCGTTTTCGACTAACTTGAGAGTATTGCGGTAGGAAGTTGCCGCATTGAAAATTAGCAGCCCCAAGGCCATGCCGATGCCTGCGGTGATTTGGCGAGTCAGCGATTTATTCTTGAAATACTCGGCACGCAAGTCCTGCTTTTTTTATTTTACTTGGATGTGGGCGATCGTTTTTTTGTCCGGGCACACACGGTGGCGAAAGTGTCTAAATTTAAGGCTCAAATCTGCGATGATTTATCTTGTTTCTAGTTTAGCTGGATCAGCAGAAGCCCCGCGCTCAATCCGCTTCGGATGAGCGTCGGGATGAATGGGACTGAAGCGACGATTGCCCGTTTGACAATCCCAACAATCGCAGATATCGGAAGGAGAACGGGCATGGGTCGACTCGCCGTATTCTTTGCATTTGTATTGTCTGATCCATTGTGTTATCATAGTTCCAGTAGCGTGATAAACAACATTGTGTTGAAAGCAGTCAAAGTCAGAATCTATCCCAGTCAGGAACAACAAAACCATCTGGCGCAAGCTTTTGGTTGTGTCCGTTGGGTTTGGAATCAGTCATTGGCTACGATGTCCCAGACTTACAAAGAGACTGGGAAAGGTATCTCTGCCTTCACGATGAAGAAACAGATTCCAGTCTGGAAGACTGAGTTTGAATGGCTCAAAGAGTGTTACTCTCAGTGCCTTACAGTCTTCGGTACTAAATCTGTCTCAGGCATTTATCAACTTCTTTGATGGTCGCGCCCTTTATCCAACCTTTAAGAAATGTCAGGGCAAACAATCGATTCAATTTCCTCAAAACGTTAAAGTTTTGGAACATGATCAGATTAAATTCCCTGGCAATCTTGGGGTAGTTAAGGCTAAAATTCATCGTGAATTGGTGGGTATTGTAAAAACTGTTACGGCGTCTAAGATGCCTGATTGTCGTTACTACGCATCATTGTTGATGGATGATGGCATTGCTCGACCTGAGACGATAGAAGATGGCAAAGCAATCGGCATCGACCTTGGATTACTTGACTTTGTTGTTACGTCTGAAGGCTCTAAATATCAGAACCCTCGGCATCTAAAAAAACACGAACGCAACTTAAAGCGCCAGCAGAAAAAACTATCTCGCAAAAAAAATAAGACTACGAATAAGCGACGTAAGGCTAAATTGGCTGTTGCAAAAGTCCACGCTAGAATCGCTAGAGTCAGAGAAGATTTCCGACATAAACTATCCCGTAAGATAGTCGATGAAAACCAAATCATTGTCGTAGAAAATCTGGCAGTAAAGAACATGGTGAAGAATCATTGCCTAGCTAAATCCATCAGCGATGCTGGATGGGGAATGTTTTGTACTATGCTCAAATACAAGGCAGAAGCATTCGGTAAAGTATACCTAGAAGTAGGTCGATTCTTTCCTTCGTCGCACCTTTGTTCTGAGACTTTACTGTCGCTGCCAAAAATGGATTTGTCTGTCCGTGAATTCGATTGTCCCCACTGTGGGAAACGGCACGACCGAGACGTTAATGCAGCCATCAATATTAAAAATGAAGGCTTACGGATATTGGCGTTGGGAACCAGCGTTACTGCCCTTGGAGGCAATGTAAGACCAAAACAGTATGGGCGTAAGTCTACTAATGTCGAGGCGGTTGCTCTTGAATTGGGAAGCCCGCTCTCTATCCGTAGGATGAGAGTCGGGTAGTTCACTCTCGCTCCCCTCGCATCCTCCTTAAGTTGGAGACGGCAAACAGGCCATCTCTCGCTGCCAGCCAAGCTTAATTCGCCATGTTCTGTAGCATCGCTTTTGTTGCTTTGAGTCTTTCAAATCGTGGCAGGAAAAAAGGAGTTTTTACCTATTGATTTTGGTTGATTTTTGCGGTATATTTTAGATAATGGAAGTGGTGAATTGAATTTAAAAATTGCCACTATTCCCATCATTTAATAATACCTTGTCAATCCACCCGCGTCAAGCTTTTTACCCGAAAAAAAAGGCAATTTATTTTTTTTATTAAAAATAAATTTTAGGACTCAGGGGAGAAATTGCTAGGGAAACGAACCGCAGATGAACGCAGATTAACGCGGATAATTTTCAGATGGGAGAGGGAATAAAAAGCAATTGGAGTTTATAGTCTGTTTGCAAGAGAGACGATCGCACTGCACGCCGAAAATGATGACCCCGAGTGCAGTGGCGAACCAGAAAATTACGCAATAACAGTGGATTTCATCGCCAAAATGCGATCGATCGCATCCTCAACCACCTTATCAGGAGTCGAAGCACCGGAAGTCACGCCCACAACAATATTACCATCAGGCAGCCAATTGTCAGCTACGACCAAATCTCCGCCTAAAGGCTTGTGTTCGATGCGATTTCCCGGTAAAATACGTTCCGCACAATCAATGTGATAAGAAGGAAGAGATTTGTGAATCGCAATCTCCTGCAAGTGCGTAGTATTAGAAGAATTAAAACCCCCAATCACCAGCATCAAATCCAACTTCTCCTTAACCAAACCCAACATAGCATCTTGCCGTTCCTGAGTCGCATCGCAGATAGTATTAAAACTCAGAAAATGTTCATTAAGATTCTCCGGGCCAAACTTCCGCATCATCGTCTTTTCAAATAATTTACCAATATTCTCAGTTTCAGTTTTGAGCATAGTAGTTTGGTTAGCGATCCCGACACTTACCAAATCCAGATCCGGGTCAAAACCAGCCGAATAAGCCTTACTAAACTTAGTAAGAAACTGATTTCTGTCGCCACCGTGCAAGATATAATTGCTGACATATTCAGCTTCCTGCAAATTCAGCACAATCAAATACTTATCGGCAAAAGAACTGGTAGCAACAGTTTCCTCATGCTTGTATTGACCGTGAATAATCGAAGTATAATCTTTCTTCTTGTGCTTTTCAACAGTATTCCAAACCTTAGAAACCCAAGGACAAGTAGTATCAACAATCTTGCAGCCCTTATCGTTCAGCAACTGCATTTCTTGGACACTAGCGCCAAAAGCAGGTAAAATTACCACATCGCCACTATCGACAACCGAAAAATCTTTCAGTCCCTTTTCAACAGCAATAAAACCCACTTCCATATCGCGCAAATGCTGATTTACAGAAGGATTGTGAATAATCTCATTAGTAATCCAAATCCGTTCCGAGGGGAAGTGCTGGCGAGTCTCGTAAGCAATAGCTACAGCGCGTTCCACCCCCCAGCAAAAGCCAAAAGCCTCAGCCAGCCGGATAGTGACTGCGCCGCGTTGCAGCCTGTAATTGTTGTCGCGAATTTGCTGGATCAGACTGCTTTGATAAGCCGTCTGCATCACCTCAGCTACCTCAGCTTGGTGTCCAAAACCCTTGCGGTGGTAGTTTTCGGACTGTTGGAGCGATCGTTTAAAAGCTTTAGTATCCATGCGGTATCGAGTTGAAATTTAGGTTAATTACCTTTGATTTTAGAAGGCCTGGGTGCGATCGGGATTATACGATTTTAGATTTTAGATTTTAGATTGGAATGAATTACTGCATAAGGGTTTGCGGCTTGTATGCAGTTACATTCTTTTTTGAAACTGGTATTATTGGATTTAGTAGCGAACAGGGAATATAGCAATCATTTTATCAGTTACGAACGTCGATCGCAGCAGGCTAACCCGTGCCGCCACAAGTGCTGCGATCGGGCAAATCCGGCAAAAATGGCTATATGCTGTGCCGGATTTTCGTTCCCGGAGTGCTGATGCGCCGCTGTGACGGGCGCGACTTTGATCAGTTCGTTAAAAAAACTTAAAAAAAGCGTAGAGACGCAGATAACTGCATCTCTACACGATCGAACTTACCCTTAAAAATCAGCTTCCCACCTTTTTAGGCGCAAAAGGAGAACCAGATTCAAAGGAACTGAAACCGCCGGCAAAATCCTCACCGTAAGCTTCTTCCCCGTGTTGGCCGATATCCAAACCTTGGTCTTCAGCAGATGAGGACACTCGCAGTTCCATAAATAGCGCCAAAATCTTCAGGATCACAAAAGTGCCGACAGCCGCAAACACGTAAGTAGCTAGAACGCCTACAAACTGGGTCACGATTTGCCCCGGATTCCCGGCAAACAGCCCGTCATTTCCGGCAGCGTTAACTACTTTAGTGGCAAACACGCCAGTCAGAATCGCGCCTACAGTACCGCCGACTCCGTGAATCGGGAAGGTATCCAAAGAGTCGTCAAACCCCAGCTTAGCCCGGAAGCTAACGGCAAAGAAGCAGCAAACTGAAGTGATCGATCCGATCAAAACCGCTCCTACTGGTAGCACGAATCCCGCCGCCGGTGTGATGCCTACAAGTCCCGCTAGGAAGCCGCTGGCAATTCCGACTGCTGTCGGTTTGCCTCTGAGCACCCATTCCAGGATTGTCCAAGTTAAGCCGCCGCCTGCTGTAGCAATCATCGTGGTGACAAAAGCCACTGTGGCTAAGGAACCAGAACCCAAGGCGCTACCTCCGTTGAAGCCAAACCAGCCGAACCACAGCAACCCAATTCCCAGCAAGACGTAGGGTACGTTGTGGGGGGTGTGGGGGTTGTTCAAGTGGTCTTTGCGGGGCCCGATCATCCAAGCTGCGACTACCGCAGATACGCCGGAACTGATGTGGACGACTGTGCCGCCGGCAAAGTCTAATGCTCCGATCGCCCCCAGCCAGCCTCTACCCCAAACCCAGTGGGCTAAAGGTGAGTAGACGAAGGTAGACCACAGCAGCACGAACCAGAAGTAGGTTTTGAATGTTACCCGTTCGACGATCGCCCCGGAAATCAATGCTGGAGTGATGATGGCGAACATCATCTGGTAAACCATGAAGACTTGGTGGGGTATTGTCGGTGCGTAGCCGATCGGATCTGGTTTGTCGGCGACGACGCCGTTCAAAAACATCCAGTCGAAGCCGCCGATGAAGGTTTCGAGTCCTTGGCCGAACCCTTTAGCATCCAGACTACCGGGGGTGACATCAAAAGCTAAGCTGTAGCCCCACAGCGTCCACGTGACGCCGATCAGTCCCATCATCACCAAGCTCATCATCATGGTGTTGAGGACGTTGCGCGATCGCACCAGTCCCCCGTAGAAAAACGCAAGCCCAGGTGTCATCAGCAGTACCAGTGCTGATGACACTAACATCCAGGCTGTATCGCCAGTGTCGATCGGATTCGCCACCACCGCTGCAATAGCCGCAGGGGGAGGAGCATCTTGAGCTAAGGCACTGTTCATCAGCGGCCAGCTTAATAGCCACAGTGCGAGGATGCCGATCGTAAAACTTTTTTTGATCACGTTACTTTCACCTTCTAAATAGTCAGCAATTTTTAGGGAAGACCGAGCCGATTTTAGATGCGAGGATTTTAGATGCAATAGTTATTTGGTTTTAAGTCCCTGTTTTAGCGGAACCAATCTTTAATAGATAATTCCCAAATCCTCAACTCCCGAACTTCCTATATCCGGACTCATCTAAATTTGTCAAGTATCAATCCAATAGTATGTGCCTTATGGATTGCACCATTTGTACAAATAGTTATTCTGTATCAGAATATACTAAATGCTAAGAATCATATTTGCTTAATCTATCCCGATGTACTTGACATAACCTGTGGAAGCAGAGTAATCGGTGTTGGGGAGAGTGTGATAGGGGGAGAGTTCGGGAGTGGGAGCATTTTTCTTCCGCTTGTAAAAACCTAACTAAATCTACCCATCGAGTAAATTAGTAGGGATAAGTCTACGGTGTAACTTTAAGTCAATCAGATTTAACGCTTACGCTTGGAAGATGCCCGACTTTTGCTATTACTAGCGACTCGCTCGACATCAGCCATAACCAAATCCGCCCAGTTAGAGATGTTATAGTAATCGTGACGACGATTAACTACAGCACATTGACCATTGAATTTATGCAGTTGGTTTAACCCGCTCCAGACGTGCTTTCTAGGGTTCACCCCTAGATGGACACAGAGCGAGGCAATCTTTCACTCAAATTCATACCACGACGCGCGATCGCAATTGCAGCGGCAACATCAGAAGATAATCCATACATTCGAGCATATTTAACCAAACCAATTAAGCTGGTATAGGCTGGATTGCGGGTAAATAAAGAGATGCCACGATTGGATAAAATTGACTCCAGTAATTGATAAAAACGACTATAAGCCCAACCAGATAACATTCGAGCATACTTTCGACCTCGCTCTCTGAGTTGAGTTTTCTTAGTCGAAAAATCCAGGGATTCACACACAACCCGACAAGCATAAGTAGTGGCTAATATTGCCAATTGAAGACAAGCATCAACAATTTGAGCATCCTGCTTGACCGTTGGTAAGCCTGTTTGCAATGGGATAGTCCCCTGTGCTTTTAGATTGCCACAGGTATCGATATATGCCCAGCCAATTGAACCAGGATTCATGTCAATACCGATGCAACCATATTGAATTTGGCGGCTAACTTTAGGTACTGGTGTAGCAGTAAATTGAACTGCAACAACCCACCGTCCATCCTTACGGTAAAAGTGCCAAGTTTTAGCACCAGTGTTTGGCAATCTATCAATATTTCGGTGGAAATTACCAATGATTGAACTAACTGTTTTGCCAAAAGAATCCTCTAGGCAGTAAGGAACTCTCATTGTCAACTTATCACCATCCCATTGACAAGATTGGTTGCCGTAGCTCTCATTTTTAGAGCCAACAATAACCACTTCGCCATGCTGTACTTTAACTCGAAGTGAAGCTAACTTGAGGTGCTTAATTCGGTTGACGAGAGTGTGAATATACCTTTGCTTGTGGTGCAATTTTGAACCATTCACACTGCCAGTTAGTAACGCGCGAGAAGATGCTAGAACTGAGTGGAAAATTACAACCAGTCTTTGAATCAATCCAGTCTTTCTTAGCATAGAATTTCTGTCGCAATTTAAGTTTTTTGGTTGCTTTACTTATCCATTTCTTAGCTGACTTGAGCTTGGCTTCTAACTGTTTGATATGGTTTTTTCGACATTTTTTTGCGCTCTCAACTTTACCTTGGGCTAAGGCGATAACTCCACCTGCTTGACGTTTGTTAATTCGGTATTTAATCTGAAGATAAGTGTTCCACTTGCTTTGGTCAAATTTGTCTGTCAAATTCAGTAAATGGTTGACAGTTTCACAAGTAGCTGAGTGCGATATCTGGCTAAATGATGTCAACAATATTTCGAGGTTTGTAAATCCAATTGGATTTAGTTCTTCAATTGGAGTGGGTAGTCCTTTACAGTAAGTTAAGATGCTCATATTTTCTTGGCTACCTCTTTTAATTCTTCAACAATTTTTCTGTTTTTAGGGCTGCGACTTCCGTAAAGTCTAGCGGAAAAGACAGTAATTATTTCCAATACATCTGATGCTAAGTCTTCTTCAAAACTAGCATCTTCTGTCCGATTGATGATCACAACTTCTGTTCCAAAATGTTCGCACAGACTAAATATCAACTCAGCCCCAAATCTGAGTAGCCTGTCTTTATGAGTTAAGACCAGTCTCTCTACCTTGGCATCTATAATGAGTTTGATTAGTCTTTTCAAACCTTTTTTGTTGTAATTCATCCCACTGCCGAGATCTTCAATTGTCTCGAACTGCCATCCATTCGTAGCACAGAACAATTCGATTACTTGCTTTTGGCGAACTAGATCTTCTTTTTGGTCGTGGCTGGAGACTCTCGCATAGCCAATCGTATAAGATAGTTCGGCTTTAACACCTATCAGTTTGGCAATATCGTACCTGCGATGACCGCTCTCAGTGCGTTCTGGTACGAGTTTTCCCTCCGCCTCCCAACGTCTCAAGGTTGAAACGCTTACTCCCTTTAGTTTTGCCGCTTCAGAAATGGATACCTTACTCATTTTCTGATTATAACATATAAAATGAGTAGATATGAAGAGATATAGCTAGCTATTTTGCATCAGCAGACTTACCCTCTTCGTTCTTCCTTCTTCCTTCTAACTAATTTTTCAACTACATTTGGCCGAACATCTGCAAGCCCGATCGCCAAACCAGATAACCTCGATCGTTCAGGTGCAGGCCGTCTGTGCTCAGTTCGATTGGTAAATTGCCGTCAGCATCCGCAAACAGCGGCTGCAAATCCAGATAGGAAACATTTTCAGAACTAGCAATTTCTTTCAGCCGCCGATTGATGGCGCGAATCCGACTGTTAGGAATCGCCAACAGTCGATCGCGATTTTCCCAAGTTGCTTGTTCCCCACTGTGCGGCAAAATCGATTGCACCACCACTTGTGCTTTCGGGTGAGCCCACCGCAAATCGCGGATAATCTGTCGCTGGTTGTTCAAAATCCCTTCGTCGCTGGCCCCCCGCAACAAATCGTTAATCCCGATCATCACAAACACTGTATCGGGCAGAGTTCGATCGAACAACTGCAACCGCTTCAGCAAACCCACGGAAGTCTCTCCCGAAATCCCTTGATTTAGCCAAATGCGATCGGGCGGTAACAGCTTCGTCGGAAACCACATACTCAGAGAATCCCCAGCCAAAACACTAAGTTTTGGGGGGCGATTGGCCGCCGCAGCCTCAGCTTCCCGCCCCAACTGCGTCACCCACTGCTGGTAAGACCATTTGTGTCGCGGCCCGGCAACAGGCAAGTCTGACACTGCCTTTGCAGAGTTTGTCGTTGTCGTCGGCTGTCGAATTAGTTCCTCAGTGCCTTCTGCCGTTACCGCAGCACTCGCAGGAGAGCTTTCTGTCAAGTTTTGTCCCCGCAGCAGTTGAGCGACTGCGAGTATCAGTATCCCGTTCGTTAGCAGAGATAGCAAAGCCCAAACCGGAACTGTTTTCGATCGGCTAACTTCCATCCCCAAGAGGGATTTATGAGTTCTACTTCTGCTAACTCCTCCAAACTTCTCCATAAACTCAAGCGATTTGCAGACACCACACCGAATAATTAGCACTGATTGCTGCATCAAATTTTACCGTTCAATTTTCGCCTCACTCAATTCTGGTAAGAATCAAGCACTGTGCTGTGTTGGGCGTGACGGCGATGCAGAACTTTGCTTTTTGGCACTACTTTACCATAAAAAATCTGACTGCCAAACTTTCTGGCGCAGACATCAGGCGATTTGAGATTTGAGATTTGACATTTTAAATTGGGGAATGATGTACTCCATGAGGATTTAAAGCTTCTATCAAGTTACATTTTTTTCTTTCCTAACCTAGTAGCCTAGAATCAGCAACCCGATTTGTTAACGTAATTGCGCGATTTGAGCAAGCAACTGAGAACGATCAACCGGGTTTAAAAGGCTCAAGAGTGCGATCGGCACTGCATCTGTGGGCGGGGGATTTCAGATTGTGGTTTTTCAGAATCTAGCCCTAGATGTACAAATGGCTCATCTAGGGCTAGAAAGCTGAAGAAAGTCGATCGTCCCACGCTTTACAGTTTTGCTCTAAAGTTTGGTAGTCCTGTCCCCAGCACCCTCAGAATAACCGCCGTAGCTGCCCTCTGTTCTGTTGCCCGAGTTAGTTTCCTTCACGAACCCGCTGTAAGCTTCCATCCCGTGTTCGCCGATATCCAAACCTTCAGCTTCCTCAACAGCAGAAACGCGGATACCCAACAAAGCTTTGAGTGCAGCCCAAAAAATCGTACTCAGCAGCACGGTCATCCCGCCTACAGAGATAATACCGATCAACTGTGGTAATAATTGATCGAAGCCTCCCCCTACTAGCAATCCCGCTTTCGGCCCAGCGGTATAAATTCCAGTTGTAGGGCCGTCAGCAAACAAACCAACTGCCAGAGTTCCCCAAATACCGCAGACTAAGTGAACTGAAGTTGCCCCTACAGGATCGTCAACTTTCAAGTTGTCGAAGAAAGTTACGGAGAAAACTACCAGGATGCCGGCGATCGCGCCGATCATGGCAGAGTTGGGGACGTTGACCCAAGCGCAGCTCGCTGTCACTCCGACTAGGCCGGCGAGGATGCCGTTGATAATCATCGAAAGGTCTGGTTTGCCGAGGTACAGCCAAGCTGTAATCGTGGCAGCAACGCCTCCGAAGGCGCCGGCGGTGTTGGTGGTAATTGCAATGTGGGCGATCGCATTTGGATCGACAGCCATTGTCGAACCGGGATTAAACCCGAACCAACCCAACCACAGAATCAAACAGCCCAGAGTGGCAATGCTCATATTGTGTCCCGGCATCGCCACAGTATCGCCGTTGCGATACCTGCCCATCCGCGGCCCAAGAAATGCCGCTCCCATCAAAGCAGCCCAACCGCCTACCGAGTGAACCACTGTCGAACCGGCAAAATCCCAGAATCCGGCTGTTGCCAGCCAGCCGCCACCCCAAATCCAGTGTCCGGTAATCGGGTAAGCAATGCCTACTAACAACAAGCAGAAAATTAAAAATTCAAGGAATTTAATTCGCTCTGCCACGGCCCCAGAAACGATCGTGGCAGCAGTTCCCGCAAAAACTAATTGGAAAAAGAATTTAGCGTTGAGGGGGACTCCCGTCCAATTTAAGGCAGTGAAAATGCCTTGATAGGCATCTCCTGTAGCGGGGCTGTTGTCAGCTACATTCCACAGGAAAAATCCGCCGCTGCTGCCGATAAAACCGTTGCCGTTGCTGAACATTAACGCAAAGCCGATCGCCCAAAATGCGATCGTAGAAAGTGCAAAAACAATCAAGTTTTTGGAGAGCACGTTAACGGCATTTTTTTGGCGGCAAAAACCAGTTTCCAACATCCCGAAACCGGCGTTCATAAAGAACACTAGCATCCCAGCTATCATCACCCACATGGTATCCATGCCCACCTTGAGGCTGGCCAATTGTTCCTCTGTGGTTGGCGTGGGAGGGGTTTGGGCTACCGCTGCATATCCCCACATCAAGACGATGATGGCAGCTAAAGGAATACAGGCTTGCCAACTCGGTCTCAGGCGGGCGATCGCCTTTTGTAATTTCTGGAACCTGTTAACTTTTGTAAAAGATTTCGCGGCTGGTAAATCCAAAGACTCCCGCCTGAATTGTTTCGATTTTTTTTTCCCGACAGTCATTTTGATCATTTTCGCCCTTTTTACAAATGTTGCGATCGGTAAGAACCCGAAAACTTTCCAATTCTACTACAGAAGTTTATAGATTTTTGTTCAGATTGAGATACTCCTGATAACCTACATTTTCTAGCTGATTTTGTTTATTCATTACAGATTCGGACAAGTTTTTGCGGTACGCGAGGACTCGATCTAGCAATTCTGGCTGAGAAACTGCTAATATTTGAACTGCCAGCAAGCCGGCATTTTTAGCATTGCCGATCGCTACTGTTGCCACCGGTATCCCGGCTGGCATTTGGACGATCGAGTACAGGGAATCTATCCCTTGCAGGTGGCGGCTCGCTATCGGCACGCCAATTACCGGCAAAGGCGTTAAAGATGCCACCATACCCGGAAGGTGCGCTGCTCCTCCAGCACCTGCAATAATTACTTTCAATCCCCGTTGGTGGGCGGTTTGGGCATATTCCACCATGCGCGAGGGGGTGCGGTGGGCGGAGACAATTGCTACGGAGCAAGGTACATTGAATTCTTCGCAAATTGCGATCGCATCTTTCATGGTAGGCAAATCCGAATCGCTACCCATGATAATTCCAACTGTCGGTTCATTCATGCAATTTTAAGATATGAGATTTCAGATTAATGGTAATTTTAAATTATGGCGTTAACTAAAATTTAGATATTTTGTAGCCAAACGGATGCTCGAAAGCAATTTGGTCACAAGCCAAGAGTGCAGAAAGCAAAAATCTCCACATCCTGATCACGAGCCCGCAGATTTATCTCGGCGAGCAAATCTAAAATCTAAAATCTAAAATCGGATGACTGAAGCCACAACCCCAACTGCCGCCCCCATAGATATTCTCAATGCTCGCGTCCCCGGTTGCAAGGATTTGCAAATGCTTGCTATTGACAAAACGGGCATCATTCAAGAAATTTGCTCGATGGACAAAATATTTAAACGGATTTGTCCTCCCGATTTGCAAGTGCTTGATGCAGCCGGAGATTGGGTTTCTCTGGGCGGTGTTGACTTGCAGATTAACGGGGCGCTCGGTTTAGCTTTCCCAGATTTAGAAAGCAAACATCTTGAAATTTTACCGAAAATTTGTCAATTTTTATGGAATCAGGGAGTCGATGCTTTTTTGCCGACTTTGCTGACAACTTCGCTCGATAAGTTTAGGCGATCGCTCTCGACGATAGCTGATTATATCCGCATTGCCAAAACTACGGCTCCCGCAACCAATCAATCCAAAACAGCCGAAATTATCGGCGTTCACCTCGAAGGGCCTTTTCTCAATCCCCAGAAGCGAGGAGCTCACCCAGTTGAGTTTTTACTACCGCTAACTATAGAAAATGTCAAGCAAGTTTTAGGAGATTGTGCCGATATTGTCAAAATAATTACTTTAGCACCGGAGTTAGACAGCACTGGCGAAGTCATTCCCTATTTGCAAAGTTTGGGAATTGCCGTTAGTCTCGGACACTCCCAAGCGACAGCAGAGCAAGCAGAGCAAGCATTTGCGCAAGGAGCTTCAATGGTAACTCACGCTTTTAATGCGATGCCGAGTTTACACCACCGAGAACCGGGTTTGTTGGGAGCGGCGATCGTTTATCCGGGTGTAAAATGCGGTTTAATTGCTGACGGAAAGCACGTTTCTCCGACAATGATTGATTTTTTGCTGCGCGCTGCTAGGTACGAAACAGGCATTTTTTTAGTGAGCGATGCTTTGGCTCCTTTGGGTTTGCCTGACGGTGTTTATCCTTGGGATTCCAGACAAATTGAAGTCAGAAAAGGTACGGCTTGGGTAACATTAGATTATCACACCCCACTGGAATCTGCTACTTTGGCAGGTACAACTCTGCCGCTGTTGGCGGGAGTGCAGAATTTGGTGAAGTGGGGGATTTGCGATGTTGAAAGTGCGATCGCCCTAGCAACTGAATCTCCCAGAAAGGCGATCCTCTTCGTTGGCGTAGCCCCCGTAGGGGCGGGCTTCGCTAACGGACTTTCGGGAATTATCGGCAAACCAGCAACTCAATTGTTGCGCTGGAATTTAAATGCGGCGACAAAAGAATTGACTTGGCACAGACTATTTTAGATTTTAGATTTTAGATTTTAGAACAACCGATTTTAGATTTTAGATTTTTATCTCCCATCTAAAACCTCCAATCTAAAATCGGTTGTTCTAACTTGCGCGTTTTCCGAGCCAGATTGCTACATAATAGCAATCGCGCCAGAGATTTAGGGTGTTCTGAATCGCTGAAACCCTTGCGTTCGATTCCTTCTTCCCTCTTCCTTCTTCCCTCTTCCCTCTTCCTTCTTCCTTCTTCTGCTATAATATCTAACCGTTGGCAATAACTCAGCAGTAGGCAGATCGATGAATTTGGTAGACGACAAGACTATAGTTAGACAGTATTTTAACTCGACGGGATTCGATCGCTGGCAGCGAATTTACGGCGATGGCAAAGTCAACAAAGTGCAGCTAGACATCCGCACCGGGCATCAGAAAACGGTGGATACAGTCATCGAATGGCTGGAAGCTGACGGCAATCTGCGCGGGCTTGGTATCTGCGATGCCGGCTGCGGTGTGGGATCTCTGACCATTCCTTTGGCTGACGCTGGGGCAATTGTTTGTGCTAGCGACATCTCTGAAAAGATGGTAGCAGAAGCCTACGATCGATCGACAGCAGTTCCCGGCAAGCTCTACAACATATCTTTCGCCACCCAAGATTTAGAAGCCTTAACGGGCAAATTCCATACGGTTATTTGTTTGGACGTGCTGATCCACTATCCTCAAAGTAAGGCTGCGGAAATGATCGCTCACCTAAGCTCGATCGCCCAATCGCGACTAATTCTCAGTTTTGCCCCCAAAACTATAGCACTTACCGCCCTCAAAAAATTTGGCGAACTTTTCCCAGGGCCAAGCAAAACTACTCGCGCTTACCAGCACCGCGAAGCAGATATTATCAAAATCTTAGAAAGCAACGGATTTGTGATTAACAGAACAGCCATGAATAGCACTAGCTTTTACTATTCTCGCTTGCTGGAAGCTGTGCGCAAATAGGGTAAAAATATCGGTAAAAAAGCGACTTTTTCATAAACGCAGGGTGCGCACCGCGCACCTTACCGAACACCTTCGATATCAACAATTAGCTTATTTTTTCCTCTGCCTTCTTCCTTATTCTTTCTACCTTCAACCTCACAATTACTAATAAGGGTAAGGTGCGCAGTACACACCCTACAGAAAGGTTCTTTATTTCTTTATTTCTTTATTTCTTTATTTCTTTCTTCTTCCTTCTTCCTTCTTCCTTCTTCCTTCTTCCTTCTTCCTTCTTCCTTCTTTATGTCAACGCTAATCCTAACGCGCATTTTTATAGCCACCGCCGCCCTATTCGGAGGTTTATCCGTTGGAGGCGGTGCTTTTGCTTCCCACGCTTTAAAAAATCAATTGAGCGATCGAGCTTTAGGCATTTTTGAGACCGCAGCCCGCTATCAAATGTATCACGCCCTAGCTCTATTACTCGTCGCTTTACTATTAAGCCGCGCCCCAGAGTCTCAAACCTTTTTTGCAGTGGCTGGATGGGCTTTTATTGCCGGCACGATCGTCTTTTCAGGCAGTTTGTACGCCCTGAGTTTGACAGACATCAAATGGCTGGGTGCAATTACGCCCCTGGGCGGAGTTGCTTTGATTGTCGGTTGGGGATGTTTGGCACTTGCAGCTTTTAGCTTCAAATAGGTAATTGGTAAAATTATATTCAATTAAATTGAATATAAACACAATTTACGCTGGCATTGGTCAATGTTAGGGTGCGCCATAAGCACCTTACCAGACACTTGCAATGCCCTATGCCCTATGCCCTATGCCCAATTCCCTAATTTTCAAAGACATCGCTGGAAAACATCTCTGTCACAGTCCGCAAATAAGGTAAAAATACTATTAAATCTTCAGCAGGAAGCCGATCGGATATTTCCCTAAACAAAATCAGCAGCATATCCTGCACTAATTCCCAACTTACATGAAGTTTCGGGTACAGCATCACGCAAATTGGAAACAATTCTTGCTGTACCGCGCGAATGCTACCTTCCAAAACGCACCAGCACAAGTAGCTTTGAAAAATCTCGACATCCCGGATGCCAGAATTTTTGATCTCCCGATCGCTCAAATAACCGCTGTTGCTGCGGTATCCTGGATGCTGGGCACTAGCTCTATCGTAGACTGCACTAGCAATCTGAGTCGTCTGCTGCAACAAATGTTGCACAGCTAGAAGAGCTTTTGAATTGGGGGGCTGATTCGCCGCAGCCTCGTTAATCTCTCCGTAGGGAATGTGCAGGTAGTCATCTACAACTTTTAAGTATGGTGCAAATTGCGATCGATCTGACTGCGAAAGACATCCTAACAAGATTTTGCTAGTGTATTGAAACTCCAGCGTTACAAATCCCAGCACTAACGGATCTGTCTCTGAGTATTTTCGCCTCACTTGAACAATATCTTTTCCCACCAGCACTGACAAGCGAAAAACAGGTTCTCTATCGCCGTAAGCGTCTATTGCTTTCCGATATAAGGCGCGAGTGTCGGCGACAATTTCTTCACGATTAATTAAGCTCGGATCGATCGCCTGCTGCTCTATTTGTCCCTCTAAAACCGCTTCGACTCTACTCCAAGCTATCTCGCTGGCTACTTTCAGAGTATCTGTCAATTTGTCAACTATTTTGGCTCGATTTCCCTCAAAATTTCTTGACTCTGGGCTTTCGGAAAATTGCTGCTGCGCTTGCTTTTTTCTTGCCGCCACTATACTGTAATATTTTTTTGCCCAGCTAACTGCTAAGGAAGAAACGCTGACGCCTTTAGCCTCTGGGAGTTTGTGAGTGTCCAAGCCCATAATACTGTGTGACGCAAAACTGTCGCCCTGTTGAATTTCGTCTGCCACAGGTAAAGACTTTGAAGAGAGTTGTGAAATACTAGCCATGAGAAACCTCGTTTTTTTTGTGAAGTAGCACCCGATCGATTCCTCTAACTTTTAACGTTATTAACTACAATCTTCTGCATTTGTACGCTGACAGTTATCCGCTATTGTGCTTAAAGTTATAGGCAATTTGGCTTTACAGCCTGCATCTTTTATAAGATACACGTTAATAACGCTATTTACTGTGCGCTAGAACACCCTAACCCTGCGATCACGATCCTGAGATTTTTTTCTTGACTTGTAAAAACGGCTGAAAATAAATTTAATTTGTTTTAAAACCTCAGAATTAAAGTCAAGTCTGCTTTAAAAAAACTGCTACTTGAGATATTTTATTTTTGTTTTGGAGTGCTTTTGTCGTTAGCGAAGCCCGCCCCTACGGGGGCTACGCCAACGAAGAGGATCGCCCTACGTTCTCAAATAATCTAGGCTATATCACGATCGAGCGGTGACTTTGATTGATTTATTTTCTTATGTGAATCAAAAAAATATTTTCGTTTTTGCGGTAATTACGGAACCTTAACACATTCAACGAGGGGCTTTTATGAATAAATAATTAAATTTGAGAGGAGAATCAGATTTAAGTGCGTTTCGTTAATGCCATTGCTAGCGGTTTTTTCTATCAGCTTTTTAGCTTCCCGGTGAAGCGAAGCTATCCCTCTTCGTGAATCGCCCGCTATCGATCGAACGTCCATTCGATCGCCCAAGCACCATTCAAAACCGGAATCTCGATGACTCACCCGATCGTTCCCACACTCTACAAACCCTGGCTGGTTCCAGTCCTCGGCCGGAAGAGGTACCTTCCCCCCACAACGATAGAAGTGGGTTTCAATGCCTCACGGGCGATCGATCCTTACAAACAGGACAGCCAGTGCGTCTTTAAGGCTATACCTTCGGGTAGGATTAGTAGGACGAGAGGAAGTGGATAAAATGAGCGCCAGCAATTCAACAGAAATCAAGTTCGGAACCGATGGGTGGCGGGGACTGATTGCCCATGACTTTACTTTTGCCAACGTGCGAAAAGTCACCAGGGCGATCGCCAGCTACCTCGAAACCGCTTACACCAAAGACCGTCCAGTGCTAGTATCCTACGATACCCGCTTTCTGGCAGACGAGTTCGCCCGCACCTCTGCCGAAGTCTTGGCAGATTTGGGATGGACTGTGATGGTAGTCGATCGAGATTGTCCGACACCAGTCATCGCCTACAGCGCCAAGCATCTAAACTCCGCAGGCGCTTTGATGTTCACCGCATCGCACAATCCCGCACCTTACTGCGGCATCAAATACATCCCCGACTATGCGGGCCCGGCTACCCCGGAAATTACTGATACGATTGTGGCAAATATTGCTGGTGCTTCAGATGCCCCAGCCAAAGGTAGCCACAACGATAAAATCTCCACTTTTGACCCGAAACCCGAATATTTGAAGTTTCTCTATACTTTGATCGATGTGGAACGGATTCGCTCTGCTAAGTTGAAGGTGAAGTACGACGCTCTTTATTCGACTTCTCGTGGCTATCTCGACGGGGTTTTGGAACACTGCGGCTGCGATGTAGAAAGTTTTCACACCTACCGCGATGTGCTGTTTGGGGGCGGAATGCCTGAACCCAAGGGCGAACAGTTAGTAGAGTTGGTGGAAGCTGTTAAGAAGGATTCGGCTGATTTGGGCTTGGCTACCGATGGCGATGCCGATCGCTTTGGTATTGTGGACGAGTTGGGAAATGTCTTGACTCCAAACACCGTGCTGTTGCTGTTGGCTCGCCACTTGGTTAAGAATAAAGGCTTGACTGGGGCGATCGTCCGTACCGTCGCAACTACCCATTTGCTCGACAATATGGCCGCTAAATACGGTTTAACAATCTACGAAACCGCAGTCGGCTTCAAATACATCGGCGAAAAAATGCGGGAAACAGCGGTGCTCATCGGTGGCGAAGAGTCTGGCGGTTTGAGCGTTTTGGGTCACATCCCCGAAAAAGACGGGATTTTGGCTGATATGCTAGTTGCTGAGGCGATCGCCTACGAAGGCAAACCCCTTTCTCAGCTAGTAGAAGAAGCCATCAAAGAAGCCGACGGCCCCCTGTACAACAAACGCTTGGACTTGCACCTAGAGGAAGCCCACAAAGCAGCAGTTTTGGATTCTTTCACCAAGAATCCCCCGACAGAAATAGCGGGTATCGGTGTTAAGGAAATTGGCCGCAAAGACGGGATTAAACTTTATCTTGAAGACGGCGGTTGGGTATTGCTGCGGCCTTCGGGAACTGAACCTTTGATGCGCGTTTACATGGAAACCAACTCTGTGGAAAAAGAAACCAAAGTTGCCGAGTACATGGAAAAGGTAATTGCCAAATTAGAACCTGCTTAACTTTCCACTGATTTAGGACTTGCGAACGGGTTACTAGAAACCGGGTTTTTTCACGAAAATACTTGCTGAAAATCATCAACTATCTCTGAAATAACCCGGTTTATTGGTTTCGATTAGGGCGCGCACTGAGCACCTTATCTATTTTTTAGAGTTTGTTGAATGGGGAGATTTGAGGGGTTGAGGTCGATCGCACTTTTGGTAAATTGACGGGATGGGCGATTCCTGCGAGATAGCTGTGCTCGCGCGTACATTAAAACATTTTGCCGCCAATATTTTTCGTATACATAAGCGTCTCGCAGTTATTGCAAAGCCGTTTCTGACTTCTTCGCCATGTCGGATGGCTGCTTTGCGGGTTTTGCCATGAGTACAAGGCATGATAACGCGATCGGCAAATTCTGGAATCGTCACTAGAAAAAGTTGATCTTAGTCAGAACATTGGACGATCGTATTGTATCGATTCATGAATCTTCCTCGTTTAACTCGTCGAGTTCCGCTAACAATATTGCCAACTGCGGTGAGATCGTGGGTGAGGAATCAACCTCCTCTACAAACGTCCTTCCGATGTTTGCATTGCAGTAAGGATTCAGGTAAAAAATAGTTGATTGAGAGCCGAAAAATATGGTAATGTAGTCAGATGAGCGAAAAGCCAGAG